>NZ_JBVKAE010000004.1:116476-318606 GCF_055598845.1 Amycolatopsis sp. NPDC039088
AAAACTCCCCTTCCCCCCCTCTGGGGCCGTTCCCGTCCCAAAACACCCCCCACGGCCCCTGTGGGGGGGGGGGAGCCCCCCTCCCTCCGGGGGGGGGGGGGGGGGGGCCCCCCCCCCCCGCTTCCCCCACGAGCCAGGCCCGCAGGTGACGAGTAGGTACCTAAGAGAGGGTTCGCTCTAACGACACTCATCACTCACGACCCCAGCGCCGGAACGCGGACGGTCAGAGGCTTTTGAACTGCACGTAGGTCGTCTGCTTGAAGGTGTTCTTCCCGCTTGGCGACGGCAGGCCGAGCAGGCGGTCGGCCACGGGTGCCAGCCGTCCGCAGCCGGTCGTGCGGGGGAGGGCGAGCTGCGTGTCGACGACGCCGAATTTCACCGTCTTCGGGTTCTGCGAGATCACCTCGAAGGGTACCGCGGGATCGTCCTTGACCACCGAGTGAAGCGGCGTGTCGAACGTCCCGAGCGTGCATCCCTTGGGCAGCAAGGGATGCCTCAGGACGGCGTACAGGTCCAGTTCGCCGCGGCGTTCGTCGTTCGACTGGAAATCCGAGTAGCCGCCGTACTTCAGCTGCATGCTCGCGCCGAAAGTGTCGTCGATCCTGGCGGGAGCGTGGCGCAGCTCGCCGAACACCTGCGCGTACTTCCCGTCCACTTCGCCCTCGGAGAACGTCAGCCGTATCTCCCCGAGTGCGATCTCCCGGTCACCGATGGTCAGGGCTCCTTGGGAGACAAAGGCTTCGCAGCGCCAGGTGCCCGGATCGGCGTTGGCGGGCGGGGCGGGGCAAGCGGAGAAGTCGAAGTCGGGCAAGGGGGACGGCGCCGCGGAGGCGGAGCCGGGCAGGACGATGAGGGCGGCGGCGGAAAGTGCGGCCGCGGCCGCTGCGAGAAGACGTCTCATGACCGGAAAGAGTGGTCTGCGCCGCTTGCGGCCACATCGGGGAAGACACCCAGGGGGATCCCGGAAATCGCCACGTTCGAGTGAACATTAACGGTGTTTACCCAGCTGACGCGAATCGTCTTCGGATTCGGTCTTGAAGGCCTGCGAAGCAGCGGGTGATCATCGGCCCATGTCCCCACTGTCGCGCCGCACGTTCCTCGGGTTCACCGCGCTCAACTCCGCCGCCGCTCTCGGGCTCACCACGATTTCCACCGCGCGGGCCGGCCAACCGGCTCCGGGCTTCTCGACGGCCGTGGTCGTCGGCACCGGTTACGGCGCCGCCGTCACCGCGCTCCGCCTCGGCGAAGCCGGGATTCCCACCGTCATGCTCGAAATGGGCAAGCTGTGGGCCGACCCCGGCCCTGACGGCAAGGTCTTCTGCGACATGCTCAAGCCGGACCGGCGGGCCATGTGGTTCAAGAACCGCACGCAGGCCCCGCTCGCGTCCTTCCTCTGGCTGGATCTGGCGAACCGGGACATCAAGCGGTACCCCGGTGTCCTCGACAGGGTGAACTACGGCGACATGTCCGTGTACGTCGGCCGAGGGGTCGGCGGCGGTTCGCTGGTCAACGGCGCGATGGCCGTGACGCCGAAGCGGTCGTACTTCGAGGAGATCCTGCCCGCCGTCGACGCCGACGAGATGTACGGGACCTACTTCCCCAGGGCGAACCGGGTGCTCGGGGTGAACGACATCGACCCGCGCTGGTTCGAAACCTGCCGTTCCTACCGCTACGCGAGGGTTTCCCGGAAGGCGGCGACGCGAGCGGGCCTCAAGACGGTGTTCGTGCCCAGTGTCTACGACTTCGAGTACATGAAACGGGAAGAAGCGGGCACGGTGCCGCGGTCGGCGCTCGCTTCGGAGGTCATCTACGGCAACAACCACGGCAAACGTTCCCTCGACAAGAGTTACCTCGCGGCCGCGCTGGGCACCGGGAACGTGACCATCAAGACACTGCATCAGGTGCGGGGGATAACCCGGCAGACTGACGGCACCTACGTCCTGACCGTGCACGAGACGTCCGAGAACGGCGCGGTCGTGGCGAGGAAACAACTCGGCGCGAAGTACCTCTTCCTCGGCGCCGGCAGCCTCGGCTCGACGGAACTGCTCCTGCGGGCGCGGGAAACCGGGACACTGCCCGAGCTGAACGAGGAGGTCGGCCGCGGCTGGGGGACCAACGGCAACGTGATGCTGGGCCGGGCCAACCACGCGTGGGACTTCGGCGGCTCGCTGCAGTCGGGGATGCCCGCGCTCGGCATCGACGCGTGGGACGACCCGGTGCACCCGGTCTTCGCCGAGATCGCGCCGGTGCCCGCCGGGGCCGAGACGTGGCTGAGCCTGTACCTGGCGATCACGAAGAACCCCGAACGCGGCCACTTCACCTACGACGCCGCCAGCGATTCCGCGCGACTGCGGTGGAGCACCGCGCAGGGGACGCCGTCGATCGTCGCGGCGAAGTCCTTGTTCGACAAGGTCAACCGGGCGAATCGCACGGTGTACCGGAGTGACCTGTTCGGGGATACGCGGTCGTTCGAGAACCGGTTCACCTATCACCCGCTGGGTGGGTTGGTGCTGGGGAAGGCCACGGACCTGTATGGCCGCGTGAAGGGCTACCGGAATCTCTACGTGACCGACGGGTCGCTGATTCCGGGCAGCACCGGGGTGAACCCGTTCGTGACGATCACCGCGCTGGCGGAGCGGAATGTGGAACGGGTGCTCCGGGAGGACGTGCGGCGTTAGCTAACCTTCCGCCCGCAACTTCTCGTAGTACGCGGCGCACTCCTCGTAACGCGGCAAAACCCCCTGCTCCAAGGCCTCTTTCAGGTTGGGCGCACCGGTGTCCTTTTCGGACAGGACGGGTTCGATGTCCCGCGGCCACGGCAGCGCGAGGTCGGCGTCCATCGGGTTGATGCCGTGCTCGGCCGCCGGGTTGTACGGCTCCGAGCAGAGGTACGTCATGACGGTGTCGTCTTCGAGTGCCATGAAGGCGTGGCCGAGGCCTTCGGCGATGTAGACCGATTTGTACTCGGAGCTGTCGAGCACCACGGACGTCCATTCGCCGAAGGTGGGCGAGCCTGTCCGGAGGTCGACGATGACGTCGAGCAGGGAACCGTTCGGGCAGTAGACGTATTTCGCCTGTCCCGGCGGGGTGTCCGCGAAGTGCACGCCACGAACGGCGCCGCGGCGGGAAACGCTCGTGTTGGTCTGTGCCAGGCGAAGCCGATGTCCGACCGCCTCGGTGAACGCCTCCTCTTGGAACGGTGCCACGAACAGGCCGCGGTGATCGGGGAAAACGCGCGGGGTGAACTCGAAGCAGTCGGAGATGCTGAGACGCCTGGCTTGCATGACCTCAATGCTAACGAGGGCCGACGTCGCCTTCCCAAACCGGATGGACGTCTTGGGAAACCTCTCCTGAGCTGCGGAAATCCGGGCCGGTTTGTGACATCAACCGCACCAGAGGGGCACACTGGTCCGGGGTCCTGTCACAATGATCTGACCGCTGCGTCCGCGGCCGTCGCCACACCCACGGCACCGATGGCCGATTGGACGCTTCGCCGACAGGCCGGCGCTACCGCGCTGGGCTGCCGTGTCGGAGGACGAGTTACCCCAGGTGGCCGGGCCATGCCCTTTCGACCTGCCATCTACCAGTTCCCCCGCTCGCAGTCCCAGGAGAATCCAGTGACTTACGCTCCAATCGAGACTTCGCCGTCCTTAGCCACGGCGGAAGCAATGACGGGATCCACCATGACCACGCCAGTGACCGACGCCGAGATCTTCGAAGGACACGAGGGCGGCAAGCTCTCCGTGGCCGCGACACGCCCGATCTCCTCGCCTCGTGACCTTTCGGTCGCGTACACGCCTGGGGTGGCGAAGGTGAGCCGGGCGATCGCCGAGGACGCGGCCAAGGCGAAGCGGTACACGTGGGCGGACAGGCTGGTCGTGGTGGTCAGCGACGGTACGGCGGTGCTCGGCCTCGGTGACATCGGCGCGAGCGCCTCGCTGCCGGTCATGGAGGGCAAGTCGGTCCTGTTCAAGACCTTCGGCGGGCTCGACTCGATCCCGCTGGTGCTCGACACCACCGACGTCGACGAGATCATCGAAACCCTGGTCCGGCTGCGCCCGTCGTACGGTGCGGTGAACCTGGAGGACATCTCGGCGCCGCGGTGCTTCGAGCTGGAGGACAGGCTCAAGGAGGCACTCGACTGCCCGGTCATGCACGACGACCAGCACGGCACGGCGATCGTCACGCTGGCCGCGCTGCGCGGGGCGAACCAGGTCCTCGGCAAGGACATCTCCGGCCAGCGCGTGGTCGTCTCCGGAGCGGGCGCGGCGGGTGTGGCCTGCGCCAGGATCCTGCAGAACGCCGGCGTCGCGGACGTCACCGTGCTCGACTCGCGCGGGATCATCCACGAAGGCCGCGATGGCCTGAACCCGATCAAGCGGAAGCTCGCCGAAACCACGAACACGGCCGGTCTGCGCGGCGGACTCGGTGAGGCGCTGAAGGGTGCCGACGTCTTCCTGGGCCTGTCCGGCGCGACCATCGACGAGACGCTGCTGGCCGGGATGGCCGACGACGCGATCGTCTTCGCGCTGTCCAACCCGGACCCGGAGGTTCACCCGGTCGCGGCGTCGCGGTACGCCAAGATCGTGGCGACCGGGCGCAGCGACTTCCCGAACCAGATCAACAACGTGCTGGCGTTCCCCGGCGTCTTCCGCGGCGCGCTGGACTCCGGCGCGCGGGCGATCACCGAGAACATGAAGCTGGCTGCGGCCGAAGCGATCTTCTCCGTCGCGCAGGACGACCTCGGCCCGGACCGCATCGTCCCGAGCCCGCTGGACCCGCGGGTCGCGCCCGAGGTGGCCGCCGCGGTCGCGAAGGCCGCCGAGGCCGACGGCGTGGTGTGACAGTCCCTTTCAGGGTCGCTCAAGTGCTATGAAAGGCCCCTTCATTGCAAAATTTGCAATGAAGGGGCCTTTCATATCGTGTGGGGGTTGCGCACGTCAGCCGGTTGGAACGGCCAGATCCGCGCCGGCGGTGAGCACGGATTCGGTCAGCTGCGCGTCGGGCGCGTGAATCGTGCAGAACACGGTGCGCACGCCGTGGTCCCAGGCGTCGCGTTCCGGCCTCAGGTAGCTCAGCTCGGCGTAGACACCGGCGGCTTCGAGCCGCGGACGGTCGACGTTCTTGGCCATGATCCGCTGGCAGTTGACCAGTGCCTCCGCTTTCAGGTTTTCGCCACTGGGCCAGGGGCCGTCCGCCGCGGTGAAGGCCCCGACGGTCTCGGTGCTGTGCGCGCTCCCGCACGCGGTGAGTTCGACGCTGGTGAAAGTGCCCTTGACCGTGGGTTGTTCGAAACAATCGCCCGGCTTCAGGGTGCATGCGTTGGCGTAGCCGGGTGGCGGGGTCGCGCAACTCGCGCCCGGTGGGCTCGCGCTGTAGTGGTGGGGGTTCCCCATGGTGTTCCCGAGCAGGGCGATCCAGCCGACGGCCCAGAATCCCGCCGCCGCGAGGCCGCCGATCGCCAGCCCCCGGCCCGGCCGCTTCCCCGGACCGGTCTGGGTGAGCGCGATGACGCCCACGACGATCGCGGGGAGCAACGGCAGTGCCAAGCATCCGGTCAGCCCCAGTACGAGCGCGGCGATCGCCAGGCCGCTGGTCCTGTGGTGGTGCGGCGACTGGCCGGGCGGGTAGGCGAACCCGTACGGCAGTGCCGGGCCCTGAGCTCCGTACGGTCCGTTCATGGGATCGAACCTAGGAAGGGCGCATGAAGTTCCGATGACACACCGGCCGGAGCGCCGGTGAGTTCGAGAACCGCGTCAGCCGAGCAGTTCTGTGAGCCGGTGCCGGGGCAGATCGATCAGCCGAGCGTCCGTCAGGTCAGACGGGACGTCGAGTGAGACGTTCGCGAGCCGCGCGTGTGCCCTGGTCAGCAGTTCGTTCTGGTGCTCGACGGCGTCCGCGACGACGATGGCGTGCCGGTTGTCCGGGGTGCTGCGCAGCAGTCGCAGCTGGTATTTCGCTCCGACCAGCCGGTTGAGCGCGCTCTGCGCTTCGGCGTTGGTCAGATCCGGATGCGAGTTCGGGACCAGCAGTGCGAGCCGCCGCGCGTTGGTGCCCAGCAGGGTCCGCAGCAGCCACGGGCCGGGGTCGGCCGAAAGGTCCATCGCGACCGCGTCGCCCTCCGGTCCGGAAACGGACCAGTCGACCGGCCGTGATTCCAGCGCCAGCCCGCCTTCGGTGGCGATCTCGTGCAGCTTGTCCAGCAACGACGGCTTGGCCGCCCCGGCGGACTCCACCGACTGCGGTCCGTGCGTGTAGATCGCGGACTTCCCTTTGCCGCCGCGGTTCTTCTTCGACTTCGCGGTCGGCTGGCAGACGTAAAGATCCGCCGCGCTCCCGATCGCCTGCGCGCCGAAGTACCGGTTGAAGCCCGGCAGGATCGCTTCGAAGGTCAGCCCGAGTGTCGCGAGCGCACGCTGCACCTGCGCGCCCAACGTGGGATGTCGGGGGCTGTACCCGTAAGCGAGCAGCAGCCGCCCGTCCGAAGGTTCGGCGAGCGCTTGAACCCCGCGCGCGGCGAACAGGCCCATTCCTTCGGGGGTGTAAGGCGGATCACTGAACACGAGATCCATCCGCCCGCTCACCGCGGGTGGCAAGCCGACCCGCAGATCCGTGTGCAGGGTGCGGATCGACCGCTCGCTGAGCTCGTCGATGTAGGCCAGCACCCGATCGTCGAGGTCGACGACGGTGAGGTCCGCGTCGGGCCGCAGCGCGCGCACGGCCAGTGAAGTGAGGTCATGGTCGCCGAGGAACAGCAGCTTCGCCGTGTCGAGGTCGTACTGCTCGTCCAGCCACAGCGCGCGCTTCAGCACGGTCTCCGGCGTCGCCTGCACGTGGTCGAGCGCGGCCAGCGGCGACGGCACGTTCTCGACGTAGCTGGTGATGGTCTTCAGCAGGTCGGGATCGGGTTTCCGGTCCCGCGCCTCGAAGCGCGCGTACTTCTCACGGGCGGCCGGGGCCAGCCGGAAACGGGCTTCGACCCGCTCGAGGTCGTCGCCGAGGGCGTTCAGGACGTCCTCGACACTCCGGCGTGGGGCGGTACTGATCCGGATCAGTTCGCCGAGGTCACGCCAATCCGTCCGGAGCAGGGAAATCACCTGATGGAGCGGTCGCACGTGGACACCGTGCGCAGCCAGGACGTCATCGACGGGAGAACTCACGGGCTCAGCCTAGTGACCCGATGCTTGAGACACCGTGCCAACAGGCAGGATCTGGGCTACGGTTTTTCGACCAGACATGGGGAGAGACACGTGACTATCGAGTTCCGTGGCGTGACCAAGCGGTATCCGGACGGGACGGTCGCGGTCGACGACCTGAACCTCACCGTGGAGGACGGCACCATCACCGTCTTCGTCGGGCCGTCCGGCTGTGGCAAGACCACGTCGCTCCGGATGATCAACCGGATGGTCGAGCCGACCTCGGGCACGGTACTGCTCGACGGCGAGGACGTCAGCGACGGCGACCCGGCCCTGTTGCGCCGCGGCATCGGCTACGTCATCCAGCACGCCGGTCTCTTTCCACATAGGACCGTCCTGGACAACATCGCCACCGTGCCGCTGTTGTCCGGCTGGGACAAGGGGAAGGCGCGCAAACGCGCGGCCGAACTCCTCGAAACCGTCGGCCTGCCCACGGAACTCGGCAAGCGGTACCCCGCCCAGCTTTCCGGCGGCCAGCAGCAGCGGGTCGGCGTCGCCAGGGCGCTCGCGGCGGACTCGCCGGTACTGCTGATGGACGAGCCGTTCTCCGCCGTCGACCCGGTCGTCCGCGAGGAACTGCAGGACGAGCTGCTGCGCCTGCAGTCACAGCTGGGAAAGACGATCGTGTTCGTCACCCACGACATCGACGAGGCCGTGCGGCTCGGCGACAAGATCGCGGTGCTCCGGGTCGGTGGTGTGCTCGCGCAATACGGCACGCCCTCGGAGGTGTTGCGGCACCCCGTCGACGACTTCGTCGCGTCGTTCGTCGGCAAGGACCGCGGCTACCGCGGGCTCTCCTTCCTTCCCGCGGAAGGCATCGTCGTCGAAGAGGTCAAGCGGGTCGAGGTCGGCAAGCCGGTCACGGGCACGGCCGACGAATGGCTGCTGGCGGTCAACGCCGACGGACAGCCGCGCGGCTGGCTCCGCCCCGAGTCCACTGTGGATGGTGAACTGACCGAAAAGGACCTGGTCGCCGGCGGCTCGCTGTACGTACAGGGAGCACCGATCCGCGGCGCGCTCGACGCGGCGCTGTCGTCGCCCGCGAGTCTCGGCGTCGTCGTCGATTCCGGTAACAAGGTCCTCGGTGTGGTCAGAGCCAAGCAGGTTCTCGAAGTGATCGAAGCGTTGCCACTGGGTTCCTGATGGGGGACTTCTTCGCGGAACTCGGCCGCTATCTCGGCAGTGCCAACAACCGCTCGCAGTTCTTCGGCGACCTGCTCGACCACATCTACCTTTCGCTGGTGCCGCTGGTACTGGGACTGGTGATCGCGGTGCTGGCCGGCTGGCTGGGGCACCGGTTCGCCGCGGCGCGGTCCGTGTTGCTGGTGGTGTCGAACCTGTTGTACACGATCCCGTCACTCGCGTTGTTCGTGGTGATCCCGGGCATCATCGGCTCGAAGATCCTCGACAGCGTCAACGTCATCGTCGCGCTCACCGTCTACACCGCCGCCCTGCTGGTGCGCCCGGTGCTGGACGCGCTCGACGCCGTCCCGCCGCATGTCGTCGCGGCGGCGACCGCGGTCGGCTACAAACCCGCGCGCCGGTTCCTCGCCGTGGAACTGCCGCTTTCGGTGCCGGTGCTCGCGGCGGGCGTCCGGGTGGCCTCGGTCAGCAACATCAGCCTGGTCAGCGTCGGCGCGCTGATCGGAACCGGCGGGCTCGGCGTGCTGTTCACCGACGGCTTCCAGCGCGAGTACTTCTCGCCGATCGTCGTCGGCATCGTCGCGACCCTGTTGCTCGCGCTGATCGTCGATCTGCTGCTGGTGCGGCTGCGTGATGTCCTCACACCCTGGAACCAGGTGGCGACCACGGCGGGGGCGAAATGATCGGCGACGTCGTGAACTGGTTCGGCGACCCGGCCCATTGGCAGGGCACCGACGGCGTTCTCAACCGGCTTCTCCAGCATCTCGGCTACACGGTGCTGGCCTTGGTCTTCGCGGTGGTGATCGCGATCCCGCTCGGGCTCTACGTCGGGCACACCGGCCGCGGCGCGGTGCTACTGGTGAGCGGCGGCAACGCCATCCGCGCCCTGCCGACGCTGGGGCTGGTGACCTTCCTGTTCCTGCTGATCACCGAAAGCGTGACCTCGACGATCATCGGCCTCGTGGTGCTCGCCATCCCGCCGATCCTCGCCGGGACGTACGCGGGGCTGCAGGCGACCGACCACGGCGTGGTCGACGCGGCGCAGGGCATCGGAATGACCGGCTGGCAACGATTGTGGAAGGTCGAGGTGCCCATCTCGCTGCCACTCGTGCTCGGCGGCGTACGGAACTCGGTGCTGCAGCTGGTGGCGACGGCGGCCGTCGCCGCGTATGTCGGGCTCGGTGGGCTCGGCCGGTTTCTGCTCGACGGTCTGGCCATTTTGGACTATCCACAGGTGGTCGCGGGCGCTGTCCTGACGACGTTGCTCGCCGTCGCGCTGGATCTTCTCCTGGCGGGCGTCCAGCGTGCGCTGGTGCCCAAGGGAGTTCGGTTGGCGCAGGCCACGAGCGGGAAGAAGGCGAAGGCATGAGGCGGACGGTGGCGGCACTGTTCGCCGGGATCGCTTTGCTGGCAACGGCTTGTGGTAATCCACTGGCGGGTGGTGCCGAAGGTGGCGCGACCGGCGACATCATCATCGGCGCGTCCGACGTCGGCGAAAGCCTGCTGCTGGCCCAGATCTACGCGGGCGCGCTGCGCAACGCGGGTGCGGAGAACGTCACCGTGCGCCCGCCGGTCGGCAGCCGCGAGGTCGTCGTCAAGGCGCTGCAGGACAAGTCGCTTTCGGTGGTTCCCGACTACAGCGGGAACCTGCTGCGCTACTTCGACAAGGAGACGCAGGCGACCACACCGCAGGACGTCTACGCGCAGCTGAAACGGAAACTGCCGCCCGGCTTCGAGGTGCTCGAACAGGCACCCGCCGAGGACAAGGACCTGCTGGTGGTGCGCAAGGAACTCGCCGATTCCGGGGTGAAGACGTTCTCCGATCTCGGCCCGCGCTGCAAGGACCTCGTCTTCGGCGGTCCCGGCCAGTGGAGCAGCCGATGGAAGGACAAGATCAAGACGCTCTACGGCTGCGAGTTCGCCGAGATCCGCACGACCGACACCGGCGGCCCGGTCACGGTCGCCGCGCTGAAGTCCGGCGACATCCAGGTCGCCGACCTGTTCAGCACGTCGTCCACGATCGCCGCGAACGGGTTCGTGCCGCTGGTGGACGACAAGAACATGTTCCCCGCGCAGAACATCGTGCCGCTGATCGCGAAGGGGACGTTGTCGCCGAAGGAGGTCGAGGCGCTGAACCGGGTCTCGGCGGTGCTCACCACCGATCAGCTGACCGAGCTGAACGTCCAGTTCAGCGAGGAGAAGCGCAACCCGCTCGACGTCGCCGAGGAGTTCCTGCGGCGGAACAACCTCCTCGCCCCCTCCTGAACGCGTAGTCGGCTAGAGGCGTTCGAAGGCGGGTGAGTAGCGGAACGCGCCCCGGAGACCTGGGTCGTACGCGCGGAGCGTGCGGACCTGGAAATGCGGCGCCCATTCCGCGACCGGCGGTGTGATCCCGTGCTGTTCGGCGAGTACGAAGCCGAACCGGGAGTAGTAGCGCGGGTCGCCGAGCAGGACCACGGCGCCGTAACCGAGCGCGTCGGCGGCACCCAGAACCGCGTGCACGAGCGCCGAGCCGATGCCGGAAGCGTGGTACTCCGGCAGCACGCCGAGCGGGCCGAGGCCGACGACCGACTTCGCGTCCTCGCCGAGCCACGCCGGGCTGCAGCAGACATGCCCGACGACTTCACCTTCGCGTTCGGCCACGATGGACAGTGCGCCGATCAGATCACCTTCTTCGCGGAGCTCGTCGACGAGCTTCGCTTCGACCACCGGGACACTGAGTTTCGCGAAAGCGGCCAGGTGGACGGCGTGGATCGCCTCGCGGTCGGCCGGGGTTTCCTGTCTGAGCAACATGCGGACGAGCATGCTCCATCCGAAGGTAGGATGGAAATCGATTTCCGCTCGGCGAGGTCGCGACTTTAGTAGGCGGCCATCCGTGTGTACTTTCACGCCGCTGCAACGACCGGTGGTCGGAAAAGCGACCACGAGATGTGCGGTTCCCTAATTCTTCGTGGGCCGTACGGGCGCAAAACGCGACTAAAGGCGGGGGCCGAACGGTGCCCGACCTGCGCTTCCAGCGCGTCCAATACCCCCGAGATGTCCGTAATGCAAGGTCTTCCTTGGGGTGAAAACGCGACTTAGTCTCAGCCTGCGCTCCTAAGTGGAACGCGCTTCACCTCTGAGTCACCCCAACGATCCGGCGGGCGCTTACGTCCGTGGGTCGACCCTGCCTGGGAGGAATATCTTGAACAATTCCCTGGGAACCTTGAAGAGACGTCTGCCCGCCTTCGGCGTCGCCGCGGCCGTCGCCGTGCTGACGGCACTCGGCGGCACCACCGTCGCTTCGGCCGCGGAGGGTTCGATCGTCAACGCCGACAGTGCGAAGGCGATCAAGGACAGCTACATCGTCGTGCTGAAGGACGGCTCGTCGGTCGAAGCCACGGCGAAGAGCCTGACGAACCGCCACGGCGGCACGGTCGAAAAGACCTTCGCGTCGTCGGTCCGCGGTTTTTCCGGCGCACTGACCGAAAAGCAGGCGAAGCGGCTCGCCGCAGACTCCGCGGTGGCTTACGTGGAGCAGAACCAGACCGTCTCGGCTTCGACGGATCAGCTGAACCCGCCGTCCTGGGGCCAGGACCGGGTCGACCAGCAGAGCCTTCCGCTGGACCAGAAGTACAGCTACAGCACCACGGCGTCCAACGTCACCGCGTACGTCGTCGACACCGGCATCCTCACCACGCACCCCGACTTCGGCGGACGCGCGACCCACGGCCGTGACACCGTCGACAACGACAACGACGCCACGGACTGCAACGGCCACGGCACCCACGTCGCCGGCACCATCGGCGGCACCGCGCACGGTCTGGCCAAGGGCGTCAAGCTCGTCGCCGTCCGCGTGCTGAACTGCTCCGGCTCCGGCACGACCGCCGGTGTCATCGCCGGTATCGACTGGGTCACCGCGAACGCCGTCAAGCCGGCCGTCGCGAACATGAGCCTCGGCGGCGGCGCTTCGGCGACCCTCGACCAGGCCGTCCAGCGGTCGATCGCGGCGGGCATCACCTACGGTGTCGCCGCCGGTAACGACAGTGGTGCCAACGCGTGCAACACCTCGCCCGCCCGTACGCCCGAGGCGATCACCGTCGGCTCGACGACGAACACGGACGCGCGGTCGAGCTTCTCCAACATCGGCACCTGCCTCGACATCTTCGCGCCGGGCAGCAACATCACGTCGACCTGGCTGAACAACGGCACCAACACCATCAGCGGCACCTCGATGGCGACCCCGCACGTCGTCGGCGCGGCGGCTCTGTACGCCTCGGCCAACCCGTCGGCGACGCCGGCTCAGGTCCGTGACGCGCTGGTCAACGCCGGCACCAAGGGCAAGGTGACCAACGCGGGCACCGGTTCGCCGAACGTGCTGCTCTACACCGGTACCGGCGGTGGCCCCGGCCCCGAGCCCACGCCTTGCGGCACGCAGACCAACAGCAGCCCCGTCGCCATCCCCGACGCGGGTGCCGCGGTGACCAGCACCGTCAGCGTCGCGAACTGTGCCCGCAACGCTTCGGGCACCACCAAGGTCGCGGTGAACATCACCCACACCTACGTCGGTGACCTGGTCATCGACCTGATCGCGCCGGACGGCACCTCGTACCGCCTCAAGGGTTCGAGCAACGACTCGTCCGACAACATCAACACCACGTACACCGTCAACGCCTCGGCCGAGGCCGCGAACGGCACCTGGACGCTGAAGGTCCAGGACGTGTACCAGGTCGACACCGGCACGCTCAACAGCTGGTCGCTCACCCTCTGATCCACCCCTGGAGTACGTGAAGGCCCCCTTCCTCCTGCTGGGAAGGGGGCCTTCCCGTATCCGGAGGGTGATTCGGCCCCCAGTTGCCGCGTTCGTCCTATCTGGACGGTCGCGAAGCCTTAATCTCTCCGCATGCAGCCAGGACCGCCATATCAGCAGGGGCCTCAGCAGCCGTACCCGCCGCAGGGATATCCGGGATACCCGCAACCCGGCTACGGCCCGCCGCCGAAGAAGTCCAACACCGGACTCATCGTTGGCCTCGTCATCGGCGCCGTCGTCCTTCTCGTCGGCGGCGGGGTCGCCGCGATCTTCCTGCTTTCCGGCGATTCGAGCTCGACGGCGTCCTCTTCGCCGACCTCGTCCAAGAAGACCGGGCCGCCGGACAAGTACTCCGCGATGCCCACCTGCCAGAAGATCGGGAGCGGGGTGAGGAACCTGCCGCCGCTCGAAACGCCGAAGGGCGAGGAACCGGCGAGCACGTCGAACTCCGACATCACCTACACCCGCTCGTTCTGCTCCTGGCGTGAACCCGACGCGCCTTCGGCGACGGTGGGGATGTACCTGTCGAAGTCGAAGGAGCCGGGTTCGGGCGCCGGCGAAGCCTGGGCGAAGGCGGGGCTGGAGAAGGCCGTGAACGACGGCGGCGTCCTCATCCCCAGCATGGCGAAGGCGACCAAAGCCGTCTACGCCAAGCTCGACTCGGCGAGCCAGTGCCAGATCAAGTTCTACCAGGGCAATGTCGAGGCGGAGATCATCGTGACCGGCCCCAATCCATCCGGGACGGTCAACCAGACGGTGTGCAAGGAGAACGCCCTGAAGGTCGCGAAGGCGACCTCCGAGGCGATCGGTTAGCCGAATGTGAGCGTGGTCGCCACTGCCTGAGCGGGACAAGGGGGTCGTGAGTGGCTAGAGCGAACCCTCTGGTGCGCCTGGGGCGACCGTGGCGTTTACCGAGTCCGTGAAGGACTCCTTGAGGGACTCTGGGTCCCTCAAGGAGTCCTTCACGGACCGCTGCTACCCGCTGGTGTCCTTTGTGGACGCCGGGGTAGGTCGGGCGTCGCGACCTTATGTTGCTGACCTGTAGGTAAAGGGACCTTCACAGCAGCGAGCTGGGTCGCGAAGGCGACTTCCGAGGCCATCGGTTAGCCGATTTCCGCGACCTGGACCTGTCCGGTCGGCCCGTCACCGAACGGGTTCTCCCAGCCGTGCCATTCGGCGGCGAGGACGTAGAGCGAACGCCCGTCCTCGCCGCCGACCGCGCAGGCGAAGCAGCCTCGGTCGGTTTCGACCTTCTGAAGCACTTCGCCACCTTCGCGGACACGGACGCAGTACTTGCCCGCCACGTCGGCGTACCAGACTGCGCCTTCGGCATCGAGGCAGATGCCGTCCGGGTGATCACCGCCGAGATCGGCCCACACGCGCCGTCCGGACAGCGAACCGTCCTCGGCGATGTCGAAGGCGGTGAGCCGGTTGCCGTACGACTCGGCGACGATCAGCGTCTTGTCGTCGGGTGTGACGACCATGCCGTTGCCGAACAGGATCCCGTCGGCGACCTGGCGTGCTTCGCCCTCGGGAGTGACTACGGCGATGACGCCGGGCTGCTGCAGGTCGCTGGAGCCGTTGACGTAGGCGTTGCCGTGGCTGTCGACGACGACTTCATTCCACAGAGAGGCGACGGGCGAGAGATCGGCGTAGGTGCTCAGGTCCGCGTTGAGCAGCTTGGCGTTCGGGCCGTCGACGATGAGAAGGCGACCGTCGGGGAGCCAGTCGATCGTGATCGGCATCATGGTCGGCACGGTCGCGATCACTTCGCTTTCGCCGTCGGGCGTGACGGCGAGGATCTGGCCGGTTCCCCAGTTCGCGAGCCACAGGCGGCCGTCGTGCCAGCGGGCGGATTCGGGGAGCTTGAGGCCGTCGAGCAGCGTCTTCATGGTGTCTCCTTCGGTTCGTTTACCCCTACACGAACGGGACCCACCGGATTCGACACCTCAAGTACATGAAGGCCCCCTTCCTTGCGCCAGGCGCAAGGAAGGGGGCCTTCATGTACTGCTCAGGCGATCAGTCGAAAGCCCGCGCGATCAGCGCCTTCTGCTCGACCTCGTGCACCTTGGACGAACCGGCCGACGGTGCCGCCATCGGGCGCCGCGAAACGACGTCCAGGCTGGAGAACACCTCCGGGAGCTTCCGCGGCAGGTTCAGGCCGAAGAACGGCCACGCACCCTGGTTCTCCGGCTCCTCCTGGACCCAGACCGCGGGCGCGCCGTTGTAGCGCTCGAGCGCCGCCACCAGCTTCTTCTTCGGCAGCGGGTAGTACTGCTCGACGCGCACGATCGCGATGTCGTTCGCCTCGCGCTTCGTCCGCTCGGCCACCAGTTCCCAGTACAGCTTGCCCGACGTCAGCAGGACCTTGCGCACCTTCGACGGGTCGACGACGGCGTCGTCGATGACCGACATGAACTTCGACTGGCCGGTGAAGTCCTCGACCGCCGAAGTCGCCGCCTTGTTGCGCAGCATGGACTTGGGGGTGAAGACCACCAGCGGCCGGTTGACTCCGTCGAGGGCGTGGCGGCGGAGCAGGTGGAAGTAGTTCGCCGGGGTCGACGGCACCGCGACGGTCATCGAGCCCTCCGCGCACAGCGAGAGGAAACGCTCGATGCGGCCGGAGGTGTGGTCCGGGCCCTGGCCTTCGTGGCCGTGCGGCAGCAGCAGCACGACGTCCGACAGCTGGCCCCACTTGGCCTCACCGGAGGAGATGTACTCGTCGATGACGGTCTGCGCGCCGTTGACGAAGTCACCGAACTGCGCTTCCCACATGACCAGCGCTTCGGAGTTGGCCACGGAGTAGCCGTACTCGAAGCCGACCGCCGCGTACTCGGACAGCGCCGAGTCGTAGATCATCACGCGGCCCTGGCCGTCGGCCAGGCTCGCCAGCGGCGAGTACTCCTGGCCGTTCTTGCGGTCGATCAGGACCGAGTGGCGCTGGGTGAAGGTGCCGCGGCGGGAGTCCTGGCCGGACAGCCGCACCAGGCGGCCTTCCATGGCCAGCGAACCGAACGCGAGCAGCTCGCCGAACGCCCAGTCGATGCCACCTTCGCGGGACATCTTGTGGCGGCGCTCCATGACCGGCTTGACCCGCGGGTGCGGGGTGAAGCCTTCGGGCACGTTGAGGAACGCGTCGCCGATGCGCTCGATGACCTCGGTGGTGGTCGCCGTGGGCACCTTGGCCGGGACCTGCTGCTCCTCCTCGACCGAGGGGCTGGCCTTCGCCGGGTGCTTCTCCAGCTCACGGACCTCGTTGAACACGTGCTCCAGCTGGCTGGAGAAGTCGCGCAACGCGGCCTCGGCCTCTTCGACGGAGATGTCGCCGCGGCCGATCAGCGATTCGGTGTAGGTCTTCCGGACCGAACGCTTAGTGTCGATGATGTCGTACATCGCAGGCTGGGTCATCGAGGGGTCGTCACCCTCGTTGTGGCCGCGGCGGCGGTAGCAGATCAGGTCGATCACGACGTCCTTGTGGAACGCCTGGCGGTAGTCGACGGCCAGCTTGGCCACCCAGTGCGCGGCCTCGGGGTCGTCGCCGTTCACGTGGAAGATCGGCGAACCGATCATCTTCGCGACGTCGGTGGCGTACTGGCTCGACCGCGAGTGCTCGGGCGCGGTGGTGAAGCCGACCTGGTTGTTGACGATGACGTGCACGGTGCCGCCGGTGCGGTAACCGCGCAGCAGCGCCAGGTTCAGCGTCTCGGCGACGACACCCTGGCCGGCGAAGGCCGCGTCGCCGTGCATCAGGACCGGGAGGACGGTGAAGCCCTCGCCACCCTTGTCGAGGATGTCCTGCTTCGCACGGACGATGCCCTCGAGGACCGGGTCGACGGTCTCCAGGTGCGACGGGTTCGCGGTCAGCGACACCTTGGTCTCGCCGTCGCCGAACATGCGGAAGTACTTGCCCTCGGCGCCGAGGTGGTACTTCACGTCACCGGAGCCGTGCGCCTGTCCCGGGTCGAGGTTGCCCTCGAACTCCTGGAAGATCTGCGCGATCGGCTTGCCGACGATGTTCGCGAGCACGTTCAGGCGGCCGCGGTGCGGCATACCGATGACGACCTCGTCGAGCTCGTGCTCGGCGGCCTTGTCCAGCAGCGTGTCCAGCAGCGGGATCGCGGTCTCGCCGCCTTCGAGGGAGAACCGCTTCTGGCCGACGTACTTGGTCTGCAGGAACGTCTCGAACGCCTCGGCGGCGTTGAGCTTCGAGAGCACGTACTTCTGGACGGCGGGGTCCGGCTTCTCGTGCGGGATCTCGACGCGGTCCTGGATCCAGCGGCGCTCTTCGGGGTCGAGGATGTGCGTGTACTCGATGCCGACGGTGCGGCAGTAGGAGTTGCGCAGCACCCCGAGGATGTCCCGCAGCTTCATCCGCTCCTGGCCGGCGAAGCCGCCGACCGGGAACTCGCGGTCCAGGTCCCACAGGGTCAGGCCGTGGGAGAGGACGTCGAGGTCGGCATGGCTGCGCTGCCGGTAGTTCAGCGGGTCGGTGTCGGCCATCAGGTGACCGCGCATGCGGAAGGCGTCGATCAGCTCGATCACGCGCGCGGTTTTGTCGACCGGGCCGTCCGGGATGTCGGCGACCCAGCGGATCGGCTCGTACGGCAGGCGCAGGCTGGTGAAGACGTCGTCGTAGAAGCCGTCTTCGCCGAGCAGCAGCTCGTGGATGCGCTTGAGGAACTCGCCGGACTCCGCGCCCTGGATGATGCGGTGGTCATAGGTCGAGGTCAGTGTCATGATCTTCGACACGCCGAGGTCGACCAGTGCCTTTTCGCTGGTGCCCTCGAAGTGCGCCGGGTACTGCATGGCGCCGACGCCGATGATCGCGCCCTGGCCTGCCTGCAACCGCGGCACCGAGTGGTTGGTGCCGATACCGCCGGGGTTGGTCAGCGAGATCGTGGTGCCGGCGAAGTCGTCGGCGGTCAGCTTGCCGTTGCGGGCCTTCTTGACGATGTCCTCGTAGGCCTGCCAGAACTGCATGAAGGTCATGTTCTCGGTGGCCTTGATGGAGGCCACGACGAGCGTGCGGGAGCCTTCCTTGCCCTTCATGTCGATCGCGAGACCGAAGTTCACGTGCTCCGGCGTGATCGCGAACGGCTTCCCGTCGATCAGCTGGTAGTGCCGGTTCATGTTCGGGAAGTTCTTCAGCGCACGGACCATCGCGTAACCGATGAGATGCGTGAAGGAGATCTTTCCGCCGCGCGTGCGCTTGAGGTGGTTGTTGATGACGATGCGGTTGTCGGCCATCAGCTTCGCCGGGACGGCGCGCACACTGGTGGCCGTCGGCACGGACAGCGACGCGTCCATGTTCTTCGCGATCGCCGCGGCCGCGCCACGGAGCTGCTTGGACTCCGGCTCGGCGTCCTTCTCGACCGGCTTGGCGGGAGCCTTCGCCGGCGCCTTCGCGGGGGCCGCCTTGGGCGCGGCCGCCTTCGCTTCGGTCTTCGGAGCCGGCTTCGCGGGCGCGGCCTCCTTTGTCTCCGTCTTCGGAGCGGTCTGCTTCGCGGTGGACTCGGCGTTGCGGACCGTCTGCGGCGACGGCGTGGAGGCCTGGCCGTTGGTGCCCGGGCCATCCTTGACGGTCTGACGTGCGTCGTCAGCCTTCGTCTGCGCGGCCTGCGTTGGCTTGAAGTCCGCGAAGAAGTCGTGCCAGGCGGCATCGACTGAGGTGGGGTCGGCGAGGAACTGGTCGTACATTTCCTCGACGACCCACTCGTTGGGGCCGAATTGTGACGCAGGGCTGCTGCTGGACACGGCTTGGACTCGCCTCTATCCGTCTCGAGATCTTGAACACCGCTGATGCGCCTACCAGGCTAACCCCCTCGGTGGCGGCCGTGTGATGGAACTGGCCTGTGTGAGGCGTGGCGCACTAGGTGATGGGTCACTGTCTCGATCAAGAGATCGAAAATGAGTCACCCCCGGACGGGGGTCGCGGCCACCCGGGGGAGCGGGGGACCTTTGGTGTCGCCGCCGCCGTCTGTGCAGGTCAGATCACTGTTTCGTCCGGAAAGCTTGGCGAAATCGTCGCCGGAGGACAGCCTGGAGTTCACGTCGGCGGGCTTTGCTGGGTGGAGGATGCGGCCGGTGTCGGGCCGGCCGCCGGTCGCCCGCGAGGTGGTGGCAGACGATGTGGCTGGACGAGTGTCCGTCGTTCTGGGACGAGGGGCGCGTGCGCCCGTTGGTCACCGAATCCGGCAAGGTCGTGCTGATGTGCGACTCGTGCTGCGCGGTGTGGCCGACGCTCTCCGATTTCGAGGAGATGGAGCACGTCGAGCCCGACGAGCCGGACTGGGCCGTGACAGCCGGGGTGCACGTCCGGCCGGGAACCTTCCGGTGGGCTTCGGCGCGGGACCTGGAGGCCGCCGGGATGAGCGGCCTCGCCTGGCGGTCTTAAGCGGCGTACGGACGCTCCGGGGGTAGCAGCGCTTCGGCCTCGTCGATGCGGTTCGCGGCGACGAGCGCGCCGATGTCGCGCATGGCCGGGGTGACGTCGGTGACCGCGGGGATCCATTTGTCGACATAGCGATCGACGGCCTCGCCGCTCAGCCCCATCTGGAGCGAGCGGTGCTTCAGCGGGCCGAGGCGGATGTCGCGTTCCGGGTCCCACTGGACGCGGACCGGGCTGGCCTTGAGCGCCCGCGATACCCCGCATTTAGAGGACTAAATGCGGGGTAAGCCAACCGTGTCGTCCGCTCAGGTACGCGAAAGTACCGACTCCGGCACGTCGATCGGAAGCACGTTCCTTAGCCCAGGGACCACAGGCGCGCGTAGTGCCCACCGGCAGCCACCAGTTCGGTGTGCGTGCCCTGTTCGACGATCCGGCCGTGGTCCAGCACCACGATCCGGTCGGCTTTGGCGGCGGTGGCGAGGCGGTGCGCGACGACGAACGTCGTGCGACGGCGCGCGAGTTGTTCCGTCGCGCGCAGGACGGCGGCTTCGGTGGACGGGTCGAGGGCCGCGGTCGCCTCGTCGAGCAGGAGGACGTCCGGGTCGACGAGTTCGGCGCGGGCGAGGGCGACGAGTTGCCGCTGCCCGGCCGAAAGCGACCGTCCGCGTTCACCGACGGGCTGGTGGAAACCAGCGGGGAGAGCGGCGACGCCGTCGAGCGCGCCGACGGACCGGACCGCTTCCTCGACCTCCGCGTCCGTCGCGGAAGGCTTGCCGTAGCGCACGTTGTCCGCGACGGTTCCCGAGAACAGATGCGCTTCCTGCGGCACCACGCCCATCCGCGCCCGCAGCGCGGCCAGGTCGTATTCGCGGATGTCGGTTCCGTCGATCCGGACCACGCCGCCTGTCGCGTCGTAGAACCGGGCGACGAGCTTCACCGCCGTCGACTTCCCGGCGCCCGTCGCCCCGACCAAGGCGACGGTCTCGCCTGCCGAAACCTCCAGCGAAAGCCCCGTCAGTGCGGGCTCGTCCGACGCGGTGTAAGCGAAATCGACGTCCTTGAAGGAAACCTCGCCCCGCAGCCGCTCCGGGACCGCGACCGGATTCTCCGCTTCGGGAACGGAAGTCGGCGTACGCAACAGATCGCCGATGCGGGACAGGCCGACCCTCGCCTGCTGATAGCCGTCGAAGACCGACGACAGCTGCTGGATCGGCGAGAAGAACTGGCCCAGGTACAACAGGAACGCCACCAGCACACCGGCCGACAGGGTGCCCGTCGCGACCCGGTTCGCGCCGACGATCAGCACGACGACCTCGGCGAGTCCGGAAAGCATTGCCGCGAAAGGGAAGTACGTCGCGACATAGCGCTGCGCGCGTAGCCGTGAACGCCGGTACTCGTCACTGCGGGAGGCGAACTTCTCCGCCGTCCGCTCTTCGCGTGTGTACGCCTGCGCGACCCGCAGCCCGCTGACGTTCTCCTGCATGTCCGCGTTCACCACGCTGACGCGTTCCCGCGCTTCGGTGTACGCCTTCGAGGACGCGCGGCGGAAGATCACCGTCGCCACGATGAGGATGGGGAGCACCGCGAGCGCGTACGCCGCCAGTCCGATGTCGGTGATCATCAGCGCCGCCGCGATACCGACCAGCGTCAGCGCGCTCACCACGGCCTGTGCGACGCCGGTCTGCAAGAACGTCGAGAGCGCGTCGACGTCGGTCGTCATCCGGGTCATGATCTTCCCGGACAGTTCGCGTTCGTAGAAGTCGAGCCCCAGCCGTTGCAGATGGGCGTAACTGCGTACGCGCAGCGAATACAGCACCGTCTCGCCGACCCGCGCTGTCATCCTGGTCTGGAGGTAGACCACCAACCAGTCCGCGAGGATCACCAGCGCGCCGATCCCGGCGGCCAGCCAGATCGCCGCCTCCACCCCGGCGCGCACGCCGTTGTCGATGCCGTGCTGGTACAGCGCGGGCATCGCGATGGTGGCCAGCGCGTCGGCGGCGACCAGCCCGATCACCACGGCGAGCGGGCCCCGCACCGGTTTCAGCAGACGGCCGAGGCGGAACCTCGGTTCGGGTGCGGTGACGTCCGTGCCCGGCAGCCGCGGGGTGTCCGTGGCGGGCGGCAGTTTCCGGACGCCTTCGAGGAGTTCGCCGCTCGGTGGGAGGTCGACCTCCCACTCGCCGCCGGTGCCCTTCCGCCGCTCGCCCGCCAGTTCGTCGGCGTCTTCCTGATGCGGCCACAGGGTGGGGGTGATCCCCGCGGGGCCGCAATCGAGGCCTTCACAGCGATGCGGTTCCTCGACGTCGTCGCCCGGACCCGCGACGAGTTCGCGGAACAGCGGGCAACGCGCCAGCAGTTCCTCTTCGGTGCCGACATCGACGACCCGGCCCTTGTCCAGGACGGCGATCCGGTCGGCGAGGGCGAGGGTGGAGCGGCGGTGCGCGATCAACAGGGTCGTCCGGCTCGCGGTGACGGAACGCAGCGTGTCGTAAATCGCCGCTTCGGTGACCGTGTCGATGGCCGAGGTCGCGTCGTCGAGGACCAGCACGCGCGGATCGGTCATCAACGCCCTGGCCAGGCCGAGCCGCTGTCGCTGGCCGCCGGACAAGGTGAGGCCGCGCTCGCCGACGAGGGTGTCGTAACCGTCGGGGAGCCGCTGGATGAACTCGTCCGCTTCCGCCGCCCGCGCGGCGGCCCTGATCTCTTCGTCGCTCGCGTCCGGCCTGCCGTAGGCGATGTTGTCGCGCACCGAGGAGGAGAACAGGAACGCCTCCTCGAAGACCACGCCGATGACACTGCGCAGGTCGTGTTGGCGAACGTCGCGGACGTCGAGGTCGCCGACCTGGACCGAACCGCTGTGCACGTCGTAGAACCGGGGCAGCAGCAGCGAAATCGTCGACTTCCCCGAACCGGCCGTGCCGACCAGGGCGAGCGTCTCACCCGGCCGGGCCTCCAGTGTGAGGCCGTCGAGGACGGGATCCGACCGCGTGTAGCCGAAGGAGACATCCTCCAGCCGGACGCCGAGCGGGCCGTCGGGCAGCGGCCGCGCGTCCGGGCTGTCGACGACGTCCGGCTGGGCGTCGATCAGTTCGTTGACCCGTTCCGCTCCGGCCCGGGTCAGCTGGGCTTGGACGACGAGGCTCGAGATCATCCTGGCCGGGCCGATCAGGATGGAGAGGTAGGTCGCGAAGGCCAGGAAGGTGCCCAGGCTGACCTCGCCCTTCAGCGCGAGAACGCCACCGACCGCCAGCACCGCGACCTGACCGGCGGCGGGCAGCGCGGCTGTCGTGGCCGTCGGCAGGGAGGACAGCCGTGCCGCGCGCATGCGTTCGGCGAAAAGCTTCTTCGCCGTGTTTTCCAGCTTCGCGACTTCGCGTGCCTCCTGGCCGAAGCCCTTCACCACACGGACGCCGGTGACGGTCTCCTCGACCTGCTGTGCGACATCGGCCGCGCGTTGCTGCGCCGCCCACGTCGCGGGGAACAGCCGCTTCCGGCTCACCGCCATGATGATCGCGATCGCCGGGGCGACCACCATCGCGATCAGGGTCAGCGTCGGGGACATCCACAGCATCGCGCCCAGTGACAGCAGCGCGAAGATCACCGATCCCGCCGAGAGCGGCACCTGCATCAGGACCGACGTGACCAGCTGCAGATCCGAGATCGCGCGCGAGGCGACCTGGCCGGTGCGCAACGCGTCCTGCTTGCCGCCGTCGAGCCGGGAGACCGCGTTGAACACCTGGCGGCGCAGATCGTGCTGGACGTCGAGAGCCAGCCGCCCGCCGACGTACCGGCGGGCGAAGGCGTTGCCGAAGGTCAGCACCTGCAGCACCGCCATCACGGCGGCGAGCAGACCGAGACGGGAGGTTTCGCCAGCGACGGCGTCGTCGAGCGCTTCGCGGATCAACAGCGGAGCCGCGGCCTGCAACCCGACGCCGATGATCGCCGCGCCCAGCGACAGTACGACCAGCCAGGGGTGTTTCCAGCACGAAGCGGCCAGCCGTCGGATCCAGCCTCCGGTGGGCACCGGGGCCGTCTCACGAGCCGGACTGGCTTGACGCGGGCGAGGTGGAGCAGTAGTCACCCCGCCAGCCTAGGTGGCCCCACCGACAACTCCTGCCGGGTTTCCGGAGGTGACCACGTCGGCCGGGGAGGTGACCCACGTCGACGCCACCGAACGGTCTCCCCAAGGGCGCCCCGCGCCCGACGGAGACTTCACCCGTCGCGCGCCCTCTTTTGGGCCGAAGGCACCCGGAAACGTGATGAAGGGGCGCCTCCACGCCCAACCTGAGGTCGAACGTGAACGGCGCCCCTTCGGCACGTTTGCGGAAGCGCGCGATTGATTAAGTAATGTCCTTCTTCTGGTTCACGGCCCAGCCCGCCAGGAAGAAGATCATCGTCCAGCCGAAGAAGATGAGCGCGGAGGCCCACCACGAGAACGCGCCGGGGGCGCCCGCCGCGTACTGCAGTGCCCACGCCGTCTCGTCCTGCAGACCCGGCACCTTCACGCCGGCGGCACCGAACGCTTCCGCGCCGATGGCGCCCACGATGCCGTTGACCGTGCCGTTCGGCAGGACGCCACCGAGCCAGGTGACGTCGGCGGCGCCGAACATGACGAACACCAGGACGTTCTCGACCACGAGCATCCAGATGGTCAGCGTGATGATGCTGCCGACCACACTGCGCCACACCGCGCCGACACCGATGCCGAACAGGGTCGCGAGGATCGTCGCGAGGACACCGGCGCCGAGCACGCCCAGCCACTGACCGGCAGTGGGCAGGCGTTCGCTGTCGACCGTGATCACGGTGCCGAGGCTCGCCGCGGCCACGATGATCACACCGTAGATCGCGCCCCAGACGACGTAGGTGATCATCTTCGCGCTCAGCGCCGAAACCCGGTTGGGGGCGGTGAGGAACGTCGTGGTGATCGTCTTCTTCGTGTACTCACCGGCGAGCGCGAAGACGCCGAAGATGATCGGGATCATCGTGCCGATGTTGATGCCGTGCCCGAGCGCGAGCAGGCCGACGGGCAGTTCGCCGGTCGAGATGCCGAGCGCTTCGGTCAGTTCACGAGTGTCGGAGCGCCCGAGGAAGTCGCTGAAGTCGTTGGTGATCATGCCCCAGAACAGGGCGAACGCGAACGCGAAGACCACCGCGGGGATCATCAGCGCCCACCATGCCTTAAGCGTGAGCGTTTTGCGGAACTCCGCCTTGATCAGATTGCCCATCAGCCCTGGCCTCCCCAGCCCTCGTTCTGACCCTGCTGCTGCGCCTGCTGAGGGGGCGCCTGCTGGTACTGCTGTTGCTGGGGCTGCTGGCCCTGCTGGAACTGCTGTTGCTGCTGCGGCGGAGCGAACCCGGGCGGCGGCGTGTTCGGCGGCGCGAACCCGGGCGGCGGGGTGTTCTGCGGGGCATAGCCCGGCGGCGGCCCCTGGTACCCGGGCGGCGGGCCCTGATAACCCGGGGGCGGACCCTGGTGGCCCGGCGGCGGTCCCTGCTGGAACCCGGGCGGCGGCGCCGAGTACTGGCCCTGGGTCAGCTGGAAGAACATCCGCTCCAGATCCGCGGTCTCCTCCTGCATGCCGTAGACGGCGATGCCAGCCTTGGCGGAGATGTCACCGATCTGCTGCACCGTCGCACCGGAGACCGCGACCCGACCGTCCGGCATCGGCGAGACCTGCGTGATGCCCGCTTCCTGCATCGCCGCGACCAGACCGTTCGCGTCCGCGGACTGCACCAGCACCCGCGACTGGTTGCTCTTGCGCAACTGGTCCAGCGAGCCGTTGTAGCGCGTCATGCCCTGGCTGATGATCACGACCTGGTCGATCGTCTGCTCCACCTCGTTCAGCAGGTGGCTCGAGACCAGCACCGTGCGTCCTTCACGCGCGTAGGCGCGCAGGAAGTTCCGAAGCCACAGGATGCCTTCGGGGTCGAGACCGTTCGTGGGCTCGTCCAACACCAGCACCTGCGGATTCCCCAGCAACGCCGTCGCCAGCGCCAGCCGCTGCCGCATACCGAGCGAGAACCCGCCCGCCTTGCGGTCCGCCGCGGACGACAGGCCGACCAGGCCCAAAACCTCGTCCACCCGCTGATCCGGCATCCCGATCGCCGCCGAGTACACGCGCAGGTGATTTCGCGCCGTACGTCCCGGGTGGAAGCCCTCGTTCTCCAGCACCGAGCCGACGACCCTGGCCGGATTCCCCAGCTGGTCGTGCGGGCGCCCGTTGATGGTCGCCGTGCCGTTCGTGGGCGTCACCAGCCCGAGCAACATCCGGAGCGTCGTGGTCTTCCCGGCCCCGTTGGGCCCCAGAAAACCGGTCACCGAACCCGGCTCCACCGTGAAGCTCAGATTCTGGACCGCGTTGACCGCACCGAACTGCTTGCTCAGGTTCTGCACCGCGATGCGGCCACTGCCGTCGTGCATACCGTCCCCTTTTGTTGACGAAGGCCGATCACGCGACATCCTGCCTCACCCGGTGAGTCGGCACCCGCGGAAGGGGTCAATCCGCCGAAAGCGACCTTCGTCACGTTCGGTGGGGTGACGGTTCCGTCCCCCAGTGCAGCCGACACTGGGCCGAATGGCCGCTGACTACCGGTTTTGCGGCGTGGAGCGGAAATCTTCACCGACCGTGGCGAGGGTCTGTGAAGAAATAATCCGAATGACATGGCAACCCCATGCAGCGCGACGGCGACTTATTACCTACGATGTAGGAGGCGGCCCGCTCCCAGTGACCCCCAGGCTGGTTGAGCGGGCCGCCCTCAGCCCCTTTGCCCCACCTTGGTTGACGCTGGCGCGTCTTCCCCGAGGTGGGGCTTCGTCGTATCTCCCGGGGCCGAGCCCCCGGAGCCCGACGGTGCGTCCGGCTGCGGTTCTCGAGTGGGTCGGCCTCGGGCGCGGGGCGCCCTGGCCTGGTGAGCGACTGGGACCGGAGGGTGCGGAGGGGTCCCAGGAAGAGACCAGTCGCAGGCCACGAGTAGTCACCTAGAAGACAGACACCTGAAAGACGGTTCCAGCCGTCGTCGCGCTCACGAGAAAAGGGGCGAGGGACCTTCGCACTGGGGTGGCAAAGGTCCCTCGCGTGGGAGTGTGGCTTGGGGGTCAGGCCAGGACGGTGGCCAGATCGGTGGCGGGCAGGCCGTGCGCGGCCGCGACCGGGGCGTTGGTCAGGGCGCCATCGTGGGTGTTGAGGCCCTTCGCCAGCGAAGCGTCCGCCTGCAGCGCCTTCTGCCAGCCGTGGTCCGCCAGCTGGACGGCGTACGGCAGCGTCACGTTGGTCAGACCGTAGGTCGACGTACGCGGGACGGCGCCCGGCATGTTCGCGACGCAGTAGAACACCGACTCGTGGACCTTGTAGGTCGGCTCGTCGTGCGTGGTCGGCCGCGAGTCGGCGAAGCAACCGCCCTGGTCGATCGCGATGTCCACCAGCACACTGCCCGGCCGCATCCGCGAAACGAGGTCGTTCGAGACCAGCTTCGGCGCCTTCGCGCCGGGCACGAGCACCGCGCCGATGACCATGTCGGCCTCCAGGACGGCCTGCTCGACCGACAGCGCGTTCGAGGTCACCGTGCGGATGCGGCCGCCGAAGTCGTTGTCGATCTGGCGGAGCCGGTCGACGTTGGTGTCGAGGATTTCGACGTCCGAGCCGAGGCCGAGCGCGACCCGTGCCGCGTTGAGACCGGCGACACCGCCACCGATCACGACCACGCGCGCGGGGTGCACGCCGGGGATCCCGCCGGGCAGCACGCCGCGGCCACCGCTGGGCTTCATCAGGGAGAACGCGCCCACCTGCGGCGCCAGCCGCCCGGCGACCTCCGACATCGGCGCGAGCAGCGGCAGCGCGCGGTTCGGGGTCTGCACCGTCTCGTACGCGATCGCGGTGGTGCCCGCGGCCAGCAGCGCGTCGGTCAGCGGCCGGTCGGCGGCGATGTGCAGGTAGGTGAACAGCACCTGGTCGCGCCGCAGCCGCGGGTACTCCTCGGCGATCGGCTCCTTGACCTTGAGCACGAGTTCGCCCTCGGACCAGGTCTCCTCCGCCGTCGCGAGGACCTTCGCGCCCGCGGCGACGTACTCCTCGTCGGTGATCGACGAGCCGAGGCCGGCACCGGTCTCGACGAAGACGTCGTGGCCGCGCCCGGTCAGTTCGTGCACGCCCGCCGGGGTGAGCGCCACCCGGTATTCGTGCCTCTTGATTTCACGGGGGACGGCGATACGCACTGGGGCCTCCTGCGGCGGTTTACTAGAAGGTGCTGCCACTCACGGTGATGCACCCGGACGGCGGTGTCATCGTGCGCGCGCGACAATCTCGCGAGCCGATCATGGTTCTTATGGCACAGTCGCTTGACCTCCACTGAACTGGAGCTTGCACCTTGGGTCACATGAGAGCCGTGTGGTTGAAAGAGTTCGGCGGGCCCGAAGTGCTCGTCGCGGGCGACGCCCCCGAGCCGGTCCCGGCAGCGGGTCAGGTGCTGATCGAGGTGGCGTACGCCAACATCACGTTCGTCGAGACACAGGTCCGCGCCGGCGGCGGGCCGTTCCGCGTGGAGCTGCCGATGATCCCGGGCAACGGCGTCGGCGGTGTGATCGGCAAGGTCGGCGAAGGGGTCGACCCCGGTCTGGCCGGGAAACGCGTCGTGACCTCGACAGGCGGCTCCGGGGCGTACGCGCAGCGTGTCGCTGTCGCCGCCGATGCCGTCTTCGAGGTCCCGGACGGCTTGGCCCTCGACGCGGCGGTGGCGATCCTCGCCGACGGCCGGACGGCGACGGCGCTCGTGACCGCCGCGAAGATCCAGCCGGGGGAGCGCGTACTGGTCGAGGCCGCGGCCGGGGGCGTCGGCGGACTGGTGGTCCAGCTCGCCAAGGCGGCGGGAGCGGAGGTCGTCGGCGCGGCTGGCGGTCCCGCGAAGACCGAGCACGTCCGGACACGCGGAGCCGATCTGGCGGTCGACTACCGCGAACCGGACTGGGCGGCGAAGGCGGGCGAGGTCGACGTCGTATTCGACGGGGTCGGCGGTGAGATCGGGACGACTTCGTTCGGGTTGCTGAGGCCCGGTGGCCGGATGCTGCTCTACGGCTTGTCGAGTGGCGTCTGGGCCGAGGTGTCCGAAGAGGACGCCGTCGCGCGCGGGGTCACGCTGGTCCGGCAGTTCGGCGGGCCCGCGGAAATGCGGGCGTTCACCGAGTCCGCTCTCGCCGAAGCCGCGGCGGGGCGGTTGGAACCCGTGATCGGTCAACGGTTCCCGCTCGAACGGGCGGCGGACGCGCACGCGGTGATGCAGTCGCGGGGCGCGGTCGGCAAAACGCTGCTCGAGGTCTGATGTTCGACGTCGACGAATTCCTCGCCGGTCCGCTCACGGCGAGGGTCGCCACGGCCGGGCCGACCGTGCGCCCGACCTGGTATCTGTGGGAGAACCGTGCGTTCTGGATCCTCACCGGACCGTGGGCGCGCCTGGCCGGTCTCGTCCGCGAGTCACCGGCGATCGCGCTGACGGTCGATGTCTGCGACGTCGGTACCGGCGAGGTCAAGCAGGTGCTCGCGCGAGGTGAGGCGGAGCTGCTGCCGTTCGACGTTCCTCGTGGACGGCGGCTGCTGAGCCGGTATCTCGGGCCCGACGAACGGAAATGGGATGCGCGTTTTCGTTCGTACCTGCACGATGATCCCGAGGTGAAAGGGACCGTCTGGATCCGGATGGTCCCGAAGCGATTCGTCGCCGACGACCTCGGTTATCGAGTTTGACGCACGGCCGCGTTCGCTGGGGGTGAGCGCGGCCGTGCAACCTGCGGATCGGTAAATGCAGCACGATCGAGTCAAGATGTTGATCTTACTGGCCGGTAAGCTGCCATTCTGTTGCGCATGACAACTCAGGACTGGCGGCGGGAACGGCGTGTCCGCACCGTCGACACCGAAGGAAATCCGGCGGATGTCATCGTCGGTCTGGTCGAAACTCCCGGGCATGGCTACGAAGCCGCGCTGAGGGTCGACGGCGGCCCCGGTGTGCTTTTGCCGCTTTACCCCGGTGCCGATCTGCTCGCCGCGGTACGCCAGACCATTGAGGACGGATATCGCGCCAGCGCCCACTAGCCGCCGGATGTCAGGAAAGGGTCTTTCAAGACGTTTTACGTCCTGAAAGACCCTTTCCTGACGTCGGCGCACAATTTTGTCGCACTACAAAGTGTTCGATATCGAGTGGTTTGTAGTTGAATCAGCTCCACCGGAGCGAAACGAGTTGCGTGATCAACGCCAGCCGGACGTCGGGATCGTCGAGGTCCAGCGGGACGAGGTCGAGCAGCCGCCGCATGCGGTACCGGAGGGTGTTGGGATGGATCCGGAGTTCCTTCGCGGCCGCGCGGGGATCGCCGGGGTACCGGAGCCATTGGTAGAGCGTGTCGACGTAGCCGCTCTCGTGGGCTTCGTCGTGCGCGCGCAACAGGCCGAGCGGGCCGAGTTCGGCCACCTTCGCCGTACTCGCCGCCGTCGCTCCGCGATGCAGCGAAAGCGCTGTCCATGCCTCGTCGAAGACCACGACGCGGCCGGGGACGAGCTTGGCGCGTAGCAGGCCTAACGCTTCATCGGCCTGTGTTCGAGAGGTCGCGAGTTCCCCGATCTCACAGGCCGAACCGGCGGCCGCCCGAGGAGTGCCGCCGCGGCGCGACCCCGGGAGGGCTTCGAGCGCGGCCCGGAGTTCGTCCCAGCCGTCGCCGTCCGGGACGACGGCGTAGAGCAGGCCGCCGAGTTCGGTGGCCACCGGTCGTCTGCCGACACCTTGCGAGATCCGTTCGAGGAGGGCGAGCCGCAGGCCCTCGTCGTCGCGACCGTCGCCGCCGGAGACCTCGATGACGACGACGCGGTGCGGCTCCTCGGACAGGTCGAGTTCGGCGATCGCCTTGCGCGGGCTGGCCTTCCCTTCGAGCACGGCACGCAGGAGTTCGGCCGAGACCCGGCGTTGCGAATCGGTGTGCGCGCGGCGGCGCAGCAGGTGCAGCGCGACGACGGGCGCCGCGTCGGCGAAGGCGGCGGCGCGTTCGTCGGAGACCGGGCCCGCGACGACCGCCCACATCGACCCCAGCAGTTCACCGCCCATCCGGATCGGCACGATGAGCCGGGGCAGCGTGCCGTCGCGCTGCGCGGGCACGAAGATCGTTTGCCGCCCACGGGAAAGCTCGCGGAACACCCCTCGCGAGCGGAACCGCGCGAGCACGTCGTCGGGGATGCGGCGGCCCATGATCGTGGAGACGCGCGCGGAGTCGGTCAGGTCCTGCCGGGCCGAGTAGGCGAGCACCCGCGAGTTGGTGTCCTCGATGGTGACGGGCGCGTCGACGACGGAAGCGACCGCGTCGGCGAGCCGGAACAGGTCACCGGAACCGGGTCCGCCGCCGTCCTCCAGCGCGTCGGATTCGTCGGCGAGCGCGTCGAGGACGGTCCTGAGCAGCCAGACCAGCTGGGCCCACGACGTCGCCGAGCGCACTTCGATCAACGCGATGTCCGCCGACTTCGCCGCCCGCTTCACCGAAGGTTTCGCCGCGAGCGGCGGCTTCAGGAGGACCGCGGCGGCCCCTTTCGACGCGCTGAGCTTGACGAGTTCGGCGGCGTCCGACGTCTCGGTGATCGCGACGCCGAGGACGAGGTCGCCCGCCGCGAGGGTGTTGCCGGGTTCGGCGATGACGACGTCGCCGACCGCCGGGGACTCCTCGGGGACCTGGAGGGCGTGCAACAGCGTCGGCCCCACCCGGTCGACAACGCTGCGCACGGAAACCATGCCGCGATTGTCCAGCAGCAGAGGGCTCCGCACACATCAGACCTCGCGCGGGGTCCTCGCGTCGATGTCCTCGGGTGTGTACTGCTCACGTTTGGTCGTCAGCGCCCACCGGTGCCCGTCGGGATCGACGATCCGGCCGTAGCGCTCGCCGAAGAACATCTCCTCGACCGGTGCCTCCACCCTCGCGCCCGCGAATACCGCGCGACGCACGAGATCGTCCGGATCCTCGGTCTCCAGGGTCAGCAGCATCGGGGTGCCGCCGAGGGTGGCGGGAGCGAGCGCGTCCAGCTGCGGGATCTCCTGGCTCGCCAACAGCCGCGCGTCTCCGACGGCGAGTTCCACGAACAGCACGACGCCGTTCGGCAGTACGTTGCGGAACAGCTCCACCGCGCCGAAGGCCTTGCCGTAGAAGGAAAGTGACGCGTCCACGTCCTTGACGAACAGATGCGGCACCAAGCCGAGAGGCCGGTTCACGCCGACTCCGCCCGCTTCAGCAGGCCGGCCCGGCCGGCCACGGCGACGAACCTGCTCAGCAGCTCCGCCTCGCGGGCGGCGACGTCGCGACCGGCGCCGGTCAGCCGGTAGTAGCGGCGGCGTGAGTCGTGGGGCTGGTCTTCGCTCGCGTCGGGAGCCTCCTCGACCAGGCCGTCGGCGACGAGCCGGGCCAGTGTCCGGTACAGCGTCCCCGGCCCGAGCTGGGCGGCCCCGCCGCTCACTTCGTCGACGAAACCCATGATCGCGTACCCGTGCGCGCGGCCACCTTTGCCGTTCGCGAGTGCCAGCAGGGTCTGGAACGCCGCGGGGGTGAGCTGAGGGTTGCCGTCGGCCATCAGAGGAGCATACACTCCGATCTCGTTATATCCATGATGGATACAAGGAGCCGGCTGTGGCGATTCAGGGCGTGCACAAGATCGTCGTCGGGGTGACCGACCAGGAGCGGGCGAAGAGGTTCTGGTCCGAGGTCGTCGGATTCGAGATCACCACCGACGTGCCGTACGACGACAAGGGGAACCGCTGGGTCGAGGTCGGTTCCGCCGATGGTGCGACGGCGCTCATCCTGAGCACCGCCCCGGAGGACTTGAAGCGGTTCGAAGTACGGGACGAATTGCCGACGGCCAATTTCTTCTTCTATGCCGACGACATCGAAAAGACGTATGAGGAGCTTTCGGCGAAAGGGGTGGAGTTCCCGGCCCGTCCGGAGAAACAGCCGTGGGGCTGGTGGGCGATGTTCGTCGACTCCGAGGGCAACCGGTTCGCCCTGCAGGAGAAGATTCCCACCTCCTGAGAGTGGTTGGGTGCTCCGTCCGGCGGAGCTAGCTTCGGTGACAACAGCCGAAACCCCTTGAACCGCTAGGAGAATCGCGATGAGCGCGGACGGATGGTCGTTCGAGACCAAGCAGATCCACGCCGGCGCCGCGCCGGACACCGCCACCGGTGCGCGGGCGACCCCGATCTACCAGACCACCTCGTACGTGTTCCGCGATACCCAGCACGGCGCCGATCTGTTCAGCCTCGCCGAGCCGGGCAACATCTACACCCGGATCAACAACCCGACGCAGGACGTCCTGGAACAGCGCCTCGCCGCGCTCGAAGGCGGTGTCGCGGCGCTGGCGTTCGCCTCCGGATCCGCGGCGACGACGGCGGCCATCCTCAACCTCGCGAACGCGGGTGACCATTTCGTTTCCAGCCCGTCGCTCTACGGCGGTACCTACAACCTTTTCCACTACACGCTGCCGAAGCTCGGCATCGAGGTCTCGTTCGTCGAGGACCAGGACGACATCGAGCAGTGGAAGGCCGCGGTCCGGCCCAACACGAAGCTGTTCTTCGCCGAGACGCTGGCCAACCCGGGCAGCAACGTGCTCGACATCCGCGCGGTCGCCGACGCCGCGCACGAAGCGGGTGTCCCGCTGGTGGTGGACAACACCGTCCCGACGCCGTACCTCGTCCGCCCGATCGAGCACGGCGCCGACGTCGTGGTCCATTCGGCCACGAAGTACCTCGGTGGCCACGGCACCACGGTCGCCGGCGTACTGGTCGACGGCGGAACCTTCGACTTCGGCAAGGATCCCGCGCGCTTCCCCGGGTTCAACGAGGCCGATCCGAGCTATCACGGCCTCAAGTACTGGGAGGCGCTCGGCCCCGGCGCGTACGCGGCCAAGGCCCGGGTGCAGATCCTGCGTGACACCGGTGCCGCGATCGCTCCGCTGAACAGTTTCCTCATCCTGCAAGGGATCGAGACCCTGTCACTGCGGCTGGAGCGGCACGTGTCCAACGCGCAGGCGCTGGCCGAATGGCTGGAGCAGCGCGACGAGGTCGAGAAGGTGTACTACGCCGGGCTTCCGTCGAGCCCGTACCACGCGGCCGCGAAGAAGTACCTGCCGAAGGGCGCGGGCGCCGTCCTGTCCTTCGACCTGCGTGGCGGTGTCGAAGCCGGACGGGCCTTTGTGGACGGTACGGAACTGCACAGCCAGCTGGTCAACATCGGCGACGTGCGCAGCCTGATCGTGCACCCCGCGTCGACGACGCACAGCCAGCTCGCCCCGGAGGAGCAGCGGGCGAGCGGTGTCACGCCGGGGCTCGTCCGGCTCGCCGTCGGACTGGAAGGGATCGAGGACCTCAAGGCCGACCTCGAGGCCGGATTCCGGGCGGCCAAGGCGGCTTTGTGACCCAGGCTCCCGATCTCCCTCCCGGCACCGGGGCGTGGCGGGAGGGAGATCCGCCTGGGCGGCGGCAGTTCGTCACTGGCGTCCAGGTGCTCGAAACCGGGCCGGAACTGCCTTTCACGCTCGCGTACGAAACTTGGGGAAGGCTGAATTCCAACGCCTCCAACGCGATTCTCGTCGAGCACGCGCTGACCGGTGACAGTCACGCCGTCGGACCGGCGGAGGAAGGACACGTCAGTCCTGGCTGGTGGGACGGTCTGATCGGTCCTGGCAAGGCCATCGACACGGACGAATTCTTCGTCGTGGTCCCGAACGTACTCGGCGGCTGCCAGGGTTCGACCGGGCCGTCATCGCGGCATCCGGATGGAAAGGCTTGGGGCAGCAGGTTTCCCGCCGTGACCGTACGGGATCAGGTGGCCGCCGAGGTCGTCCTCGCCGACGCGCTGGGTATCGGCCGGTGGGCCGCCGTGCTCGGCGGTTCCATGGGTGGGATGCGCGCGCTGGAATGGGCGGTGGGTCAACCGGAGCGGGTCGCGTCCCTGCTCGTCCTCGCGTCGACGGCGCAGGCGTCGGCCGACCAGATCGCCTGGGCCGCGCCGCAACTGCACGCCATCCGGGCTGATCCGGGCTGGCACGGCGGCGACTACTACGACCTCCCCGGCGGTGGCCCGTCGGCAGGACTCGGTATCGCGCGCCGGATCGCGCACGTCACCTATCGCGGCGAAGCCGAGCTTTCGCAACGGTTCGGCCGCCGTCACCAGGACGGCGAGGATCCTTTGCGTGGCGGCCGGTTCGCCGTCGAGTCCTATTTGGACCATCACGCCGGGAAGCTGTCCCGCCGATTCGACGCCGGCAGCTACGTGGTGCTCACCGAATCGATGAACACCCACGACGTCGGCCGCGGGCGCGGTGGCGTCACGAACGCGCTGCGCCGGATCACCGCGCGCACGGTGGCCGCCGGGGTCGACAGCGACCGGCTCTATCCGCTCTACCAGTCGCGGGCGATCGCGGACGGTGTCGCCGGTGCCGAGTTCGCCGTCATCGGCTCGCCCTATGGGCACGACTCGTTCCTGATCGAAACCGAGCAGATCGCGAAACTCGTCAGGCAGCTGTTCTAGTCGGCGACGGCGTCCGAAATCCAGGGCGCCACCGGCAGATCCCGGTCGAGACATTCCGCAGACAGCCGGATCGTCCAGCGCAGCGCCTGCAGCACCAGGCTGTCGACCTCGTCCGGCGCGGCGTTGGCGAGCGCGATCTCGACCTGTTCCTGCGCGGCCTCGCTGTTGCCGTGCACTTCGGCCAGCAGCGTGCGCACGGCCGTCCGGACGGGCGGATCGGCCTGGTCGATGGAGACCTCTTCGCCGTCCTCGTCGAACACCTGCACCTTGACCGGCGCACTTCCTCCATCACCCAGCGTCGACACCATGGCGCTGCATTCGCCGAAGAGCATCATGACGAGCTCTTTGGTCTCTTCGGAGCGGGCCACCGGTTCGTCGGCCGTCGGCGCGAGCTCGTCGAGCGCTTCGGCGTCCTCCCCGAGGCTGATCGCCACGAGCGCACGCTGCGCCTTCTCGACGAGCCTCCGCTCGTATTCGCTCCTGTCGGGCTCCACGTGCCTATCAAACACCAGTGGACGGAAAAGTGGCGACAGGCGGAAACCCGGACGTGGTCACTTGGCGGCGTGCAGTGCACCCAGCGCGAGGCGGCAGAGCATTTCGGCGAGTTCGCTGTCACCGAGATGGCGGTTGTACGGCGTCGAGTTGATCAACCCGAAGACCGCGTGTGCCGCCGACCTGGCCTGCCGCTCGCCGATCCCGGGCACGGCGTCGCTGATCGCGCGCACCCACACCTCGACGTACTGGCGCTGCATGGCGCGGACCTGCTTGCGGTCGCTGTCGGTGAGGTTGGCGAGGTTGCGCTCCTGGACGGTGATCAGCGCGGGATGCGCGAGCGCGAAGTCCACGTGAAAATGCACCAGTGCTTCGAGAACATCGCCGGGCTCGCCCCGTTGGCTCGCGCGTGCCGTCCCCCCGTCGAGGAGGTAGCGGCTGATCGAGTTCAGCATTTCCCCGAGAATGGCGTCCTTGCTGCGGAAATGCCGGTACAACGCGGGCCCGGAGATGCCGACCGCCGCGCCGATGTCGTCGATCCCGACGCCGTGGAACCCGTGGTGGGCGAAGAGCTCGGCGGCGGCGGCCATGATCTGTTCGCGCCTGTTCGCCTTCTCGCCGTTCACGAGTGGGGTGGGGTTCGCCGACATCTGGCCATATTAGGGGCGCCTGTTAGCGAGCGCTAACACGCGGCCGTACTTCCAGCCTGAGCCAAGCGGGTTACCTGGGGAAATGACCCTTTTGCGTGGAGCTACCACCTGGTAATGCTGTGTCTCGTTAACTTGTCACGAAGGAGTGACCATGGCCGTCCCTGCTCGGATCAAATCGCGTTCCTTCACTCGATCAGTCGCGGCCCTGGGGGTCGCCGTTCTCGCCAGTTTCGGGCTTGCCGGTACCGCGCAAGCCGCCACCAACTACGTCGCGCTCGGTGACTCGTACTCCTCCGGTGTGGGTGCCGGCAGCTACGGGGACTCGGGCAACTGCATGCGCAGCACCAACGCGTATCCCCAGTTGTGGGCCAATGCCCACGCCGGCACCGCGTTCAAATTCGTCGCGTGCTCGGGGGCGCGCACCGGCGACGTCCTCAACCAGGCCGCCAACGTCACCTCCAGCACCACGCTGGTGACGGTGTCGGTCGGTGGCAACGACGCCGGGTTCGCCGACGTCATGACCACCTGCACCACCGGCAGCGATCAGACCTGCATCAACCGGGTCAACACCGCCAAGAACTACGTGAACAACACGCTGCCCGGGTTGCTGAACAACGTCTACAGCACCATCAAGTCGAAGGCGCCGTCCGCGCGGCTGGTCGTCCTCGGCTACCCGCGCTTCTACACGGTGCCGGGTTCGTGCTCGGTCGGGCTGAGCGACACCAAGCGCAGCGCGATCAACTCGGGCTCCGACGCGCTGGCCTCCGTGCTCTCGGCCCGCGCGGCCGCGCACGGGGCGAAGTTCGTCGACGTGCGGGGTGCCTTCACCGGGCACAACATCTGCTCGTCGGCGGATGACTACCTGCACAGCCTCACCTGGCCGGTCGTGAACTCGTACCACCCGACGGTCGCGGGACAGCGTGGCGGCTACTACGCCCCGCTGGTCTCGGCCATCGGCTGATCTGTCGAAGTACGTGAAGGCCCCCTTCATTGCGCCTAGCGCGGTGAAGGGGGCCTTCACGTACTTGCCGGGGATGCGGTGGACAGAGCGGGTTAGCAGGCGTTAACCTGAGCACGCGAGTTAACGACGGCTAACTTGGCGACGAGGAGCCATGGACACACCCGTACTGAGCACTTCGGCCGATCCGGGCAGCGACGAGTACGCCCGCAGCGTCACCTCCCATGCCGAGCTGGTCGAGGACCTGCGCAAGCGGCTCGCCGCGGCCCGGCTCGGAGGCACGGAGAAATCCCGCACCCGCCACGTCGAGCGGGGCAAACTCCTGCCGCGCGACCGGGTCGACACCCTCCTCGACCCGGGTTCGCCCTTCCTGGAGCTGTCCCCGCTGGCCGCCACCGGACTGTATGACGACGAAGCGCCGTCGGCCGGGATCATCACCGGAATCGGGCGGGTCTCCGGCCGCGAATGCGTGATCGTCGCGAACGACGCCACGGTCAAGGGTGGCACGTACTACCCGATGACCGTCAAGAAGCACCTGCGCGCGCAAGAGGTCGCGCTGCACAACAATCTGCCGTGCGTCTACCTGGTGGACTCCGGCGGCGCGTTCCTGCCGAGGCAGGACGAGGTCTTCCCGGATCGTGAGCACTTCGGCCGGATCTTCTACAACCAGGCGACCATGTCCGCGCGCGGCATCCCGCAGATCGCGGCGGTGCTCGGCTCCTGCACCGCGGGCGGCGCGTACGTCCCGGCGATGAGCGACGAAGCGGTCATCGTGCGCAATCAGGGCACGATCTTCCTCGGCGGGCCGCCGCTGGTGAAGGCCGCGACCGGCGAGGTCGTCACGGCAGAGGAACTCGGCGGCGGGGACGTGCACTCGCGCCAGTCCGGCGTCACCGACCACCTGGCCGAGGACGACGCCGACGCGCTCCGCATCGTTCGCTCGATCGTGTCAACTTTGGGACCGCGTTCGCCGCGCCCGTGGGACGTCCTCCCGACCGAGGAACCGGCCGCCGACCCCAACGAGTTGTACGGCGTCGTCCCGACCGACCCGCGCGTGCCCTACGACGTCCGCGAGGTCATCGCCCGGCTCGTCGACGGCAGCCGGTTCGGCGAGTTCAAGAAGGAGTACGGCTCGACGCTGGTCACCGGGTTCGCCCGGATCCACGGCCACCCCGTCGGCATCATCGCGAACAACGGCGTGCTGTTCGCCGAGTCCGCGATGAAGGGCGCGCACTTCATCGAACTGTGCGACAAACGCTCGATCCCGCTGCTGTTCCTGCAGAACATCACCGGTTTCATGGTCGGCCGCGCCTACGAGGCGGGCGGTATCGCCAAGCACGGCGCGAAGATGGTCACCGCGGTGGCGTGCGCGCGGGTGCCGAAGCTGACCGTCGTCATCGGTGGTTCCTTCGGTGCCGGCAACTATTCGATGTGCGGTCGCGCGTACTCGCCGCGGTTCCTGTGGATGTGGCCGAACGCGCGGATCTCGGTGATGGGCGGTGAGCAGGCGGCGTCGGTGCTCTCGACGGTCCGCCGCGACGCCATCGAGGCTCGCGGCGGCGAATGGTCCACAGAGGACGAAGAGGCTTTCAAGGATCCGATCCGCGAGCAGTACGAGGCGCAGGGCAGCCCGTACTACTCGACGGCGCGGTTGTGGGACGACGGCGTGATCGATCCGGCGGATACCCGCACGGTGCTCGGGCTCGCGCTGTCCGCGGCGGCCAACGCGCCGCTTTCCGATGTCAACTACGGCGTCTTCAGGATGTGAGCATGTTCGACACGGTTCTGGTCGCCAATCGCGGGGAGATCGCCGTCCGCGTGATCCGCTCACTGCGGGGGCTCGGCATCCGCTCGGTCGCGGTGTACAGCGACGCGGACGCCGACGCCAAGCACGTCCGCGAGGCGCATACGGCGGTCCGCATCGGCCCGGCCGAAGCGGCGAAAAGCTATTTGTCGATTCCGGCGATCGTCCAGGCGGCACTCGACACCGGCGCGCAGGCGGTCCATCCCGGTTACGGCTTCCTCGCGGAGAACGCGGAGTTCGCCCGTGCCTGCGCCGAAGCCGGGCTGGTCTTCATCGGGCCGCCGGTCGAGGCGATCGACGCCATGGGCGACAAGATCCGCGCCAAGGCGACGGTGTCCAAGGCCGGTGTCCCGGTCGTGCCCGGGGCGTCCGATGTGGACATTCCGGAAGGCGGCTTCGCCGCCGCCGCGGAAAGGGTCGGGTTCCCGCTGCTGCTCAAGCCGTCCGCCGGTGGTGGCGGCAAGGGTATGCGACTGGTGCACGCACTGTCCGAATTGGACGCCGCGGTGGAGTCCGCCCGCCGTGAGGCCAAGGGCTCCTTCGGTGACGACACACTGCTGATGGAGCGGTTCGTCACCACGCCGAGGCATATCGAGATCCAAGTGCTCGGGGACAAGCACGGCAACGTGATCCACCTCGGCGAACGCGAGTGCAGCCTGCAGCGGCGGCATCAGAAGATCATCGAAGAGGCGCCGTCGGTCCTGCTGGACGAGGAGACGCGCGCGAAGATGGGCGCGTCCGCGGTCGAAGCGGCACGGTCGGTCGGCTACGTGGGCGCGGGCACGGTCGAGTTCATCGTGTCGGCCCTCGCGCCCGACGAGTTCTTCTTCATGGAGATGAACACCCGTCTGCAGGTCGAGCATCCGGTGACCGAACTGGTGACCGGGCTCGACCTCGTCGAGTGGCAGGTCAAGATCGCCGCGGGCGACGTGCTCACGGTGTCGCAGGACGACGTCCGGCTGGACGGCCACGCCGTCGAAGCCCGTGTGTACGCCGAAGACCCCGCTCGTGGCTTCATCCCGACCGGTGGAACGGTGCTCGCGGTCCATGAGCCGTCCGGCGAGGGCGTTCGTGTCGATTCGTGGATGAGCGAGGGCGCGGTCATCGGTTCGAACTACGACCCGATGCTGGCCAAGGTCATCGCCTGGGGACCGGATCGCGCGGCCGCGTTGCACCGGCTCGATCTCGCGCTCGCCGACACCGCGCTGCTCGGCCTCGGCACGAACGTCGCCTTCCTGCGCGGGCTGCTGGCTGACGCCGACGTCCGCGACGGCAAGCTCGACACCGGGCTCGTCGACCGGCAACTGTCCACTTTGGTCTCCGAAGAGGTGCCGCCGGAATTCTTCGTGGCCGCCGCGCTCGACAGGTTGCTTTCCTTGCAGCCGCAAGGGCGGGTCATCGATCCCTGGGACGTCCCCGACGGCTGGCGGCTCGGCGCGACCGGCGGAATCGATTTCGCGTTGAAGTCCGGTGCTTCCGAAGTCGTCGTGCGCGTGCAGGGCACCCCGGCGAACGCGCTCGTCAGTGTTGACGGCGGCGAGCCGACGCGGGTTTCCGCGCGGCGCGAGGGCGATCTGCTCGAAGTCCGGCATCCCAGCGGGTTCCACCGTTACCGGCACGCGGCCGGACGCGGGAAGACCGTCTGGCTCGCGCGGGACGGCCACAGTTTCGCGATCGGTGAACGCGAAAGGCTGCGGTCGGCCGCCGGTGCCGCGGGTGGCGCCGGACCGGTCACCAGCCCGATGCCCGGCACCGTGCTCGTGGTCAAGGTCGCCGCCGGCGACGTCGTGAGCGCCGGGACGCCGCTCGTGGTCGTCGAGGCGATGAAGATGGAGCACACGATCACCGCGCCGATCGACGGCGTGGTCAGCGAACTCCCCGTCCGGACGGGCCAACAGGTCGCACTGGACGAGACCGTAGCCGTTGTGACACCCCAAAAGGATGGCCAATGATCGACTTCCGGCTTGACGACGAGTACGAAACGCTGCGCAAGACGGTCGAGGACTTCGCCCGTTCCGAGGTCGCCCCGGTCATCGGCGACCTGTACGAGCGGCAGGAGTTCCCGTACGAGATCGTCGCGAAGATGGCCGAGATGGGGCTTTTCGGCCTGCCCTTCCCGGAGCAATACGGCGGCATGGGCGGCGACTACTTCGCACTCTGCCTGGCTTTGGAGGAGCTGGCACGGGTCGATTCCTCGGTCGCCATCACCCTCGAAGCCGGGGTTTCCCTCGGTGCCATGCCGATCTACCGGTTCGGCTCCGAGGAACAGAAGGAGAAGTGGCTCCCCGAACTGTGCGCTGGCACCGCGCTCGGCGGGTTCGGGCTCACCGAACCGGGCGGCGGCTCGGACGCGGGTGCCACCCGCACGCGGGCGAAGCTCGACGGCGACAGCTGGGTGATCAACGGCAGCAAATCGTTCATCACCAACTCCGGTACCGACATCACGAAACTGGTCACGGTCACCGCCGTCACCGACGTGAAGGAGAACGGGCGCAAGGAGATCTCGGCGATCATCGTCCCGTCCGGCACTCCGGGCTTCTCGGTCGCGCCGAAGTACTCCAAGGTCGGCTGGAACTGTTCGGACACGCACGAGCTGTCGTTCGACGACACCCGTGTCCCGGCGGAGAACCTCGTCGGCGAACGCGGCCGAGGGTACGCCCAGTTCCTGTCCATTTTGGACGAAGGCAGGGTCGCGATCGCGGCGCTGAGCGTCGGGCTCGCGCAGGGTTGTATCGACGAATGCCTGCGCTACGTCAAGGAACGCGAGGCGTTCGGGCACAAGATCGGTGAGTACCAGGCGATCCAGTTCAAGATCGCCGACATGGAGGTGCGCACGCACACCGCGCGCCTGGCGTACTACGCGGCGGCGTCGAAGATGCTGCGCGGCGAGCCGTTCAAGAAGGAGGCGTCGATCGCGAAGCTGGTCGCGTCGAACGCCGCCATGGACAACTCGCGCGAGGCGACGCAGATCTTCGGCGGGTACGGCTTCATGAACGAGTTCCCGGTGAGCCGTTTCTACCGGGACGCGAAGATCCTGGAGATCGGGGAGGGCACCTCGGAGGTGCAGCGGATGCTGATCGCGCGGCACCTCGGCGTCGCCTGACCGCGTTTAGTCCTCTGAACGCGGTCAGAGGGCCGTGCTTGCGGACGATAACTATACCGGTATAGTTATCGCCATGGTCGAGTTGAAATCCCAAGCCGAGCTGGACGTCATGCGTGAGTCCGGCCGGGTCGTGGCGCAGGCGTTGCAAGCGGTGAAGAAGGCGTCGGTGATCGGCGTCAGCTTGAAGGAGCTGGACATGGTCGCCGCGCAGGTGATCAGCGATGCCGGTGCGAAGCCGAACTTCCTGAACTACCGGCCGCATTCCGCGCCGACGCCGTTCCCCGGAGTGATTTGCGCGAGCGTCAACGACGCCGTCGTCCACGGCATCCCGTCGGACTACCGGCTGAACGACGGTGACCTGGTCAGCATCGACTGTGGCGCCTACATCGACGGCTGGCACGGCGACGCGGCGATCAGCTACGTCGTCGGCACCGCCGACCCCGCCGACCTCGAACTCATCGCGACCACCGAGCGTGGTCTGGCCGCCGGTATCGCCGCCGCGCTGGCGGGCGGGAAGATGGGCGACATTTCCCACGCCGTCGGCTCCGTCGGCCGCGAGGCCGGGTACGGCCTCCTCGAGAACCATGGCGGGCACGGCATCGGCCGCGCGATGCACGAGGACCCGCACCTGCCGAACGAGGGCAGGGCGGGCCGCGGCATGCGGCTCAAGCCGGGCCTGGTCCTGGCGATCGAGCCGATGTACATCGCGGACGGCAGCGACGAGTACCGGACCGCCGAAGACGGCTGGACGTTGCACACCGCGAGCGGCTGCCGCGCCGCGCACGTCGAGCACACGGTCGCGATCACCGCAGAAGGTCCTCGCATCCTCACGATGTTGTAGAACGGAAGAATGAGCGATTTCATCATCCGGCAGGGTGGTTCTGGGGACTTCGAGACGCTGCTGAACATGTTCGACGAGGCCGTCGCGTGGCTGGTCGAACGGGGTAGTGCGGGTCAGTGGGGGACCGAACCGTGGTCGACGATCCCGAAGCGGATCGAGCGGGTGCGCGGGATGGTCGACGGCCCTGGGCTGTATCTCGCCGAGGTCGGCGGCGAGGCGGCGGGCGCGATCATCCTCGGTGACCGTTTCCCGCACGTCCCGCCGGTCGACGAGCCCGAGATCTACATCGGCCTGCTGCTGACCTCGCGGCGGTTCTCCGGTCACCGGGTCGGCTCGCGGCTCATCGAGTTCGCGCTGGCCGAGGCACGGGAACGGGGCATCGAACTGGTGCGGGTCGACTGCTGGGCCGGCGGCGACGGTGACCTGCAGCGCTACTACGAGAGCCAGGGCTTCAAGCCGACGGAACGCTTCGACGTCAACGGCTGGATCGGGCAGGTGTTCGAGCAGCGGCCCTAGGACTGGCGTCCTCGCGGCTTCCAGTGCACCATAGTTGACACGTCGCCAACAGTGCCCCGGACGGCGCAGTCGCAAAGGAGCCCGCGTCATGGCCAAACGTGAACGTTCCCTGGCCGGCAAGGTCGTCGTGATCACCGGAGCGGCGCAGGGCATCGGCGCCGCCACCGCGACGGCGCTGTCCCGGCTCGGCGCCAAGGTGGTCATCGGCGATCTGGACCAGGTGCTCGCCGAGAAGACCGCGGCCGAGCTGGGTGCGGAGGCGCTGCCGCTCGACGTGACCGACACCAAGGGCTTCACCGAGTTCCTCGACGAGGTCGAGCGGCGCGTCGGCCCGATCGACGTGCTGATCAACAACGCGGGCATCATGCCGCTCGCACCGCTCGACGAAGAGGACGACGCGTCGACCCGGCGGCTGCTCGAGATCAACCTGCACGCGGTCATCCACGGCACCAGGGAAGCGGTCAAACGGATGCGCCCGCGTGGCACGGGCCACATCGTCAACATCGCTTCGATGGCGGGAAAGGCCGGATTCCCCGGCGCCGCCACCTACTGCGCCACGAAACACGCCGTCGTCGGCCTGTCGGAGTCGGTGCATCTGGAACTGCGCGGAACGGGCGTCCTGGTCTCGTGCGTGATGCCCGTCGTGGTGCGCACCGAACTGGCCAGCGGGCTCGGCGAGGCGAAGTTCTTCAAATCGGTGCGGCCGGAAGATGTGGCGCAGGCCATTGCCGATGCGTTGCGCCGTCCCAAATTCGACGTCTTCGTTCCCGCGTCGCTGGACGCCATGGGCAGAATCACACGACTGCTTCCCCGGCGCATCGGCGAAGGGCTGGTGCGCGCACTCGGCGGGGACAGGATTTTGGCCTCGGCAACGCATTCCAGTGCCCGCGCGGAGTACGAATCGCGGGCCGCGCGCAGTGCTCCGGCGGCGGAAAAGGAGTCCGGTTCTTAACTCGGACGGCCTAGCGACCGTCCGAAGTGGACGGCCTGGGACGACGACGGTGTTGAGTCGCACGCCGGTACACGGCAAGATTGCGTCTTACCGCGTTGATCCCTCCAGGAGGCACCCCATGGCCACACCCCCGGCACGGCTCGCCGCCGCCGCGTCGAACGTCGTCGGGAAGGTGCTGCACGGTGGTGTCGCCGATCTCCGCCCGGTGCCGCGCGTCCTGATCGACCAGGGCCCCAACCGGTCGGTCTACCGGCTGACGAACGGCAAGGAGCCGGTGTCCGGTCCGCCGGTGCTGCTGGTGCCGCCGCTGGCCGCGCCCGCGCTGTGCTTCGACCTGCGCCGTGGCTGCAGCCTCGCCGAGCATCTGGTCGAAGGCGGCCGCAACACCTACCTGGTCGACTACGGGAACGTGGCCTTCTCCGACCGGCGCCTCGGCATCGAGCACTGGATCGACGAAGTGCTCCCGCGGGCCATCCGCAAGGTCAGCGAGGATTCGGGCGGCCAGGGCGTGCACGTCGTCGCGTGGTGCCTCGGCGGGATCTTCTCCCTGCTGACCGCCGCCGACCAGCCCGAGCTGCCGATCGAGTCGATCGCGACCATCGCGTCGCCGTTCGATTTCACCGCGATCCCGCTGATCGCCCCGTTCCGCCCGCTGGTGGACCTCACCGGCGGCCATCTGCTGACGCCGATCTACCGCGTTCTCGGCGGCGCACCGTCCTATTTGGTCAGCCGCGTCTTCCGGGCGACCGGTATCAGCAAGGAGATCACCAAACCGCTGGCGATTCTGAAGAATCTCGACGACCGTGACTACCTGGCGCAGATCGAGGCCGTCGACCACTTCATGGACAACATGATCGCCTACCCCGGGCGGACGTTCGGCCAGATCTACCACCGGTTCTTCCGCGCCAACGACCTCGCCGAGGGCACGGTCGACCTCAACGGGCGCATCATCGCGCTGTCCGGGGTCAAGGTGCCCACGCTGGTCATCGCCGGGCAGAACGACACGATCGCGCCGCGTGCCGCTGTCGAGCGGCTGACCGGCCTGCTGGACAACGCGCCGTCGGTGACCTTCGAGACCGCGCCCGGCGGCCACCTCGGCGTCCTCACCGGCCGGAAGGCGCGGGGGACCACGTGGCGTTACCTCGACCGCTTCCTCGACGAGCAGGTCGCCTGAGCCTCAGTCGGCGGCTTCGTCGCTCTTGCGCTGAGTGGTCATCGCACTGCGCAACGACTGGCGTGGCGCGATCATGCCGACCATTTCGGTGATGTGGTGCCAGGCGTCGGTGATCTCCGCGGTGGCGCGGTCGCGTTGCAGGACGATCGTGGACAGCACCAGCGCCGTCATCCCGACGGTGGCGTCGAAGGCCTGGACCAGCAGCATCCTGGGCACCAGTTCGTAGCCGCCGTAAGGCCCCACGCCGCGCGCCGCGGTGAAGATCATGAAGGCGCAGACGCACAGGGAGCACAGCAGCGCGCCGGCCTGCCGGAAGCGCAAGGCCGCCCACACCAGCACAGGGAAGACGATGAACGTCTTGGGCGGGTTGGTGCCGGCGAGGAACGAGGAACCGAGAACGCAGACGCCGAGCGCGGCGGCTTCGGCCCAGCGGGAAAGCGGTATCCGGGTCGGCGGCCGGAATCTCTGCGCGAGCAGCAGCAGGGGGGTGATGGTGAGGACGCCCATCGCGTCACCGGTCCACCAGACCAGCGCCGTCGGCCAGAACTCGGCTGACCCGAGCCCTCCTCCGGCGACCAGTACGCCGGTGCCGATCAGCGCGCTGATCGCCGTGCCGCCGATGGCACCGACGACGACCAGCAGGACGACGTCCGGGAGCCGGTCGAGCCGGGTGCGGAAACCACACCGTCGCATCGAGGCGTAGCCGAGGAGTGGTCCGAGGGTGTTCCCGGCGGAGATCACCAGAACCACGAGCGGCGAGGGCCCGAACGTGATGTTCGTCAGGAGCGCGCCGAGGGTGATCCCCGGCCAGAACCGCGGCCCGAGCAGCATCGGCACCGCCAGCGCGACCCCGGCCGCGGGCCACAGCGGCGAGATCTGCTCCCGGACGATCGCCCACTGGATGCCGATCTGGCCGACGGCGAAGTAGCAGGCCGTGACGCCGAGGACGATCAGACACCACTGCGCGACCGGGGAGTGCTGTCGAGCGGACAGTCTCATCGCGACTCCGGCCTTGGCGGGCTGGGAAAACTACGAGAATACCCCGGCCCGGCCCCTTCAGCGGGTCGCCGGATGGTGTTGTCGTGGTCGCGGAGTCTGTTGGGAATAAACGAAAAAGGTGCCGATGCGGAAGCCCTGTGCAGCTGCACGGGCGCCTTCACGTGTCATAAGGGGTCCCCATAGGACCAAAATCGCCCTATGGGGACCCCTTACGAGACACTTCGAGCGCTACTTGAGTTCGGCGCTCGTCTTACCCAGGAGCCGGCGAGCCACGATGAGCTGCTGGATCTGTTGCGTGCCTTCGAAGATGTCCAGGATCTTCGCGTCCCGGCTCCATTTCTCCAGCAGCGATTCCTCGGTGTAGCCGTAGGTTCCCGCCAGCTCGACGCATTTCAGCGTGATCTCGACGACCGAGCGGCCTGCCTTCGCCTTGGCCATCGACGCCTGCAGCGAGTTCGGCTTGCGGTTGTCGGCCATCCACGCCGATTCCATGGTCAGCAGGTAGGCCGCTTCGTAGTCGGCTTCCAGCTGCAGGAACGTGGCGGCCGCGGCGTGCTGGCTGTGGACGGGCTTGTCGTAGTCGATGGTCACCCCGGCGTCGGTGAGGATCTTCCGGGTCTCCTCGAGCGCCGCGCGGGCGACGCCGATGGCCATGGCGGCGACCAGCGGGCGGGTGTTGTCGAAGGTCTGCATGACCCCGGCGAAACCCTTGGCGGTGTCGATCTCCGGGGTGCCGAGGAGGTTCTCCTTGGGCACGCGGACGTTCTCGAAGCGCAGCACGGCGGTGTCGGAGGCGCGGATGCCGAGTTTGTGCTCGACGCGCACCACCTCGAAGCCGGGGGTGCCCTTCTCGACAACGAACGACTTGATCGCCGCGCGGCCCTTCGTCTTGTCCAGAGTGGCCCAGACGACGACGGCGTCGGCACGCTCGCCGGCCGTCACGAAGATCTTCTCGCCGTTGATCACGTACTCGTCGCCGTCGAGGCGCGCGGTCGCGGTGATCGCGGCGGAGTCCGAGCCGCAGTCCGGTTCGGTGATCGCCATCGCGGCCCACAGCCCGGAGAACTTCTTGAGCTGTTCGTCCGTGGCGACCGAGCCGATGGCGGCGTTGCCGAGGCCCTGACGCGGCATCGACAGCAGCAATCCGACGTCGCCCCAGCACATCTCGATCGTGCCGAGCACGATGTTGAGGTTGGAACCGTTGCGGTTGCCCGGTTTCTCGTTCTTCTCCGACCGGCGGACGCCCGCCGCGCCCGCGCCGCCCTCGCCGGAGGAGTTCAGCCCGTCCAGCAGCGCGGCGAACATGTCGAGTTCGGTCGGATAGGTGTGCTCGGCGCGGTCGTACTTGCGCGAGATCGGCCGGAACACCTCGGCCGCGGCCTGGTACGCCTGGTTGATCAGGGTGCCGGCCTTCTTCGGAACCTCAAGGTTGATCATGATTGCCTTTCGAAAGTCCTAGAGAAGGACAGCGCCTTCCATCACGCCGATGGCACGGAGGTCGCGGTACCAGCGTTCGACCGGGTGTTCCTTGACGAAGCCGTGCCCGCCGAGCAGCTGCACTCCGGCGCTGCCGATCTGCATTCCCTTGTCGGTGGCCAGTTTCCTGGCCAGCGCGACCTCGCGGGCGTACGGCTTGCCCTGTTCGGCGCGGGCGGCGGCGCGGAGCGTGACCAGCCGCAGTCCCTCCAGCTCGATCGCGATGTCGGCGACCGAGAACGCGACGGCCTGCCGGTGGCTCACCGGTTCGCCGAACGCCTTGCGCTCGTTGACGTAGGGCACCACGTAGTCGAGGACGGCCTTGGCGGTACCGGCGGCCAGTGCGGCCCAGCCGAGCCGCGAGAGCCGGACGACCTCGGTGAAGACCTCGGCCTTGCCGCCGCCGAGCAGCGCTCCGGCGGGCAGGGCGACCTTCTCCAGGTGCAGCTTGCCGGTGGCCGCGCCGCGCAGGCCCATCGCGGGCTCGGTCTCGATGGTGACGCCCGCGTTGGACGATTCCACGAGGAACAGTGCGGGGCCGCGGCCTTCGAGGTCGGCCGAGACGATGAACAGTTCGGCGTCCGCGGCACGGGGTACCAGCGACTTCACGCCGTCGAGCTGGTAGCCCTTCGGCGTGCGGCGGGCCTTGGTCGCCGGTTTGAACGGGTCGAACAACGCCGTGCGCTCCTGCAGCGCGAGCGCCGCGGCCGGGACGTTCTCGCCGACGAACGCGGGCAGGTAGTCGGCCTGCTGCTGCTCGTCGCCGTAGGACACCAGCGCGGTGCTGACCGCGGACGGCGCGAGCACCGCGACCGCGAGGCCGAGGTCTCCGTGCGCGAGGGCCTCGGCGACCAGCGCGTTCGTGACGACCGATCGCTCGGTGCCGACGCCGCCCAGCTCCTCGGGGATGCCGACGAGCGTGATCCCGAGTTCGGCGGCGCGGCTCAGCAGGCCTTCGGGGGCCTTGAGTTTCGCGTCGGCGTCGGCCGCGGCGGGCCGCAGCTGTTCGGCGGCGAACTCCGTCACGGTCTCGACGATGAGCTGCTGGTCCTCACTCGGGGTGAGATCGAACAGTCCCGTGTCCTCCGTCGGCGCGAGCCGCGCGGGCTTGCCGAGCCGCTGGGCGGACTTGAACGTCCTCCCCGCCGCGCCGGCGACCCGGAAGCCGTTCCGCGTCCCGGCGCTGACCAGGTTCTGCACGGGCTTCCGCAGTCCTGCCCGTTCAATGACCTTGCTCCCGGCCAGCCGGGTGAGCGCGGACAGGCCAAGGCCCATCGCGTCTCGTTTCCTAGGCGCACCCACGGTGAGTCTCCCTGCCTCGCTTACCTACTGACGAGTAGGTTAACGCTCCTCGGCCGGAAGCGCTACCACGGGGGAGGCGAACGTCACGCCGGTGAGTGATTTCGGTGGTCGTGGAGGCCCGGATTACTCACGATCTTGCGCCTCTCGAAGGTCACCAGCCCCACCGCCGCCAGCGCCACGATGCCGACCAGCGCCACCGCCGGTACCAGCTCCAGCACCGGCGTCGCGGCCAGCAGGACCACCGCGAGCACCAGCCGCTGCACATTCCACGCGCCCAGGTTTCGCCGTCGCAGCCCGCTCAACGCGATCAGGTAGAGCGCGAGCCCGCCGGTGAGCGCCCAGATCGGCGTTCCGTGCAGGCCGTCGGAGAGGCTGTGGTGTTCGGTGTCGGACACGTACAGCAGTGACTTCTTCAGACCCAGCGCCACGAGCACGATCCCGGCGATGAGCGGCAGGTGCAGGAACGTGTAGGTGTCCGTGCCGATCTGGACCCGCTCCACGCCGTCCGCGCGCTTCAGGTTGCGCTCGGACACGTGCGCGACGACGGCGAAGTACATCCACCACATCGCCGAGGCCAGCGTGAGCCCGAAGACGGCGGCCAGCGTGATCGGCCAGGACATCGGATACGAGCTGATCCCGATGCCGATCGCCACGATCGACTCGCCGAGCGCGATGATCACGATCAGCCCGAAGCGCTCGGCGAAATGGCCGGGCTGGTGCAGCCGCCAGTCCGAAGAGCGCGTCCGGAAGACGTTGACGTAGTCCGCGAGCAGGGCGGCGGCCCAGATGCCGAGCTGTACCCAGCCGGAGAAGAAGGCCGCGACGGTCAGCAACGCGACGCTCGGCAGCAGGCCGACGAACATCTTCAGCACCGTCTTGCGCAGGGCCGGGTCGTTCCGCCCGGCGCCGAGGAAGGCGATCAGGTGCAGCAGCCGCACGAGGAAGTAGCAGCCGACGAACATCAGCGGCGCGTACAGCCCGCCGGGCAGGTCGGTGAACGCCTCCGGGATGGTCAGCGACACCAGGAACATCGTGCCCATCGCGGCGAACATCGCCAGCTGGGCGATACCGCGGTCGACGTGCACGGTGTTGGCCAGCCAGGCGTAGGCGCACCAGCACCACCACAGGACGGCGATCATCGCCACGCCCTGCCCGATGCCGAGCGGGGTGAGGTGATCGGCCATCAGCTGGGTGGTCTGGGTGATGGCGTAGACGAAGACCAGGTCGAAGAAGAGTTCCAGCGTGGTGACCTTGTGGTCTTCTTCCCTGGTCACCAGATGCAGGCCGCGTTTCGTTGGCACGGGCATATCGTGCACCGCCGGCCTTTGCGGGACACGCGAGTTTGCTAGGAGCTGACCTTCAGGACCGCGTGTGTCAGCGCGGTCAGCTCCGCCTCGATGTTCGGGCGGCCGTTGACCCGCCGGGTACGCGCGAGGTCGTTCGCGATGGTCAGCGCCGCGTGCACGGTGATCTTCACTTCGCGCAGGCTCAGTTCCGGGCGGACTTCCGAAGCCAGCGCGATCCAGCGCGCGACGTAGTCCCGCTGGACCCGGATCAGATCCGCCTTGTCGCGTTCCGGCAGCTCCATCGGACTACCGGAGAACGACACCAGCAGCTCGGGCGTGTGCAGCAGGGTGTGCACGTAGGACGCCGCCAGCCTGCGCAGCGCGTCGCGTTCGTCGTCGGTCCGCAGCGCGCGTTCCGCGGCGAGCGCGAGCCTGTCGGCCGCTCGATGCCCGATCGCCACCATCAGCGCGGCCTTGCTGGGGAAGTGCCGGTACACGCTGGGCCCGGCGATCCCGGCCGCCGCGCCGATCTCCTCCATACTCACCGCGCGGAAGCCGCGTCGCCCGAACAACTCGGTCGCGGCCGCGAGGATCTGCTCACGCCGGGACGGCTCGCCGAGTGACATCGACGGCGTCTCTTCCGGCGCCTCCCCGGGTTCGGGCAGTGTGACATGCAGCACCGACTCCGCCAGTTGCACCAGCAGCTGCGCGAAGCGTTTCTTCGCCACGGACGTGTGATGTACGGAGACACTGCCGAACACGCTCAGCCCCGCCCAGCACAGCAGTTCGGCGTCGTCGGGGGTCAGTTCGGGACGCAGCGCGAGCAGCGCCTTGGACCACGCCGCGAGCACCGCGCCGGACCGGCGGCGGATCTCCCGGCGTTCCTCCCGGGGGAGATGCCTGCCTTCCCAACGCCACAGCGCGGCGACCTCGCGCCGCTCGACGGCTTGCGCGGCCAGCGTGCCCAACAGGGCGTTGACCTGCGCGGGAACGGGAAGGTCGACGTCGGCGAGCGTCTCGGTGGTGGCCCTCTCCATGTCGTCGATGCCGGAGAGCACGACGTAGGACAGCACCGCTTGCTTGTCCGCGAAATGCCGGTACAGCGCGGGCCCGGTGATCCCGGCCGCGGCGGCGATGTCGTTGATGCCGACGCCGTGGAACCCGCGGGCGCGAAACAGCTCCGCGGCGAGGCCTGCCAGCTGGGCCTTGCGGTCGCGCGGTCGGGCTTGGCGCTCGGTCGGGTGATCCATAGGTGAACACACGATAGCGCCGGTTGCGTGCATCGCAACCCATTGACACCATGGGGTTATCGCGGTTTATGTTAATGCCCATTAGCATGGCTACCGGCCGGTACGATCCGGCTGTGTCCATCCCCGATACAGCGCCGTACTGCGGAGGAGTTTTTCTGTGAGTAGCGAGGCCTACATCTACGAGGCGATCCGTACGCCTCGCGGCAAGAACAAGGGCGGTGCCCTCCATGGCACCAAGCCGGTCGATCTCGTGGTCGGCCTCATCGAGGAACTGAAGGTCCGTCACCCGAACCTCGACCCCGCCGTGATCGACGACATCGTCCTCGGCGTCGTATCCCCGGTCGGCGAGCAGGGCGCCGTGATCGCGCGCACCGCCGCACTGAACGCGGGCCTGCCGCAGTCGGTCGCCGGCGTGCAGCTGAACCGCTTCTGCGCCTCCGGCCTCGAAGCCACCAACACCGCCGCGCAGAAGGTCCGCTCCGGCTGGGACCAGCTGATCATCGCGGGCGGCGTCGAGTCGATGTCGCGCGTGCCGATGGGCTCCGACGGCGGCGCGCTGTTCATGGACCCCGCCACCGCGTACGACAACTACATCGTCCCGCAGGGCACCGGCGCCGACCTGATCGCGACCATCGAGGGCTTCTCCCGCGAGGACGTCGACGCGTGGGCCGTGCGTTCGCAGGAAAGGGCCGAAGCGGCCTGGTCCGGCGGCTACTTCGCGAAGTCCGTCGTCCCGGTGAAGGACATCAACGGTGTCACGATCCTCGACCACGACGAGCACCGTCGCCCGGGCAGCACCGTCGAGGGCCTCGGCAAGCTCAAGCCCGCCTTCGCCGGCATCGGTGAGCTGGGCGGCTTCGACGCCGTCGCGCTGCAGAAGTACCACTCGGTCGAGAAGATCAACCACGTCCACACCGGCGGAAACTCGTCCGGCATCGTGGACGGCGCCGCGGTCGTCCTGGTCGGCAACGAGCAGATCGGCAAGGACTTCGGCCTGACCCCGCGCGCCCGCATCGTGGCGACCGCGACCGTCGGCTCCGAGCCCACGATCATGCTCACCGGCCCGACCCCGGCCACCGAGAAGGTCCTGAAGCTCGCCGGTCTCACCCCGGACGACATCGACCTGTGGGAGCTGAACGAGGCCTTCGCCTCGGTCGTCCTCAAGTGGATCAAGGACCTGCACCTCGACGAGGAGAAGGTCAACGTCAACGGCGGCGCCATCGCGATGGGGCACCCGCTGGGCGCCACCGGCGCGATGCTGGTCGGCACCGTCGTCGACGAGCTGGAGCGTCGTCAGGCGCGCCGCGCCCTGGTCACCCTGTGCATCGGCGGCGGCATGGGCGTCGCGACCATCATCGAGCGGGTCTGAGGAAGAGACAATGACTGAAGCGAAGACCATCCGCTGGGAGCAGGACGCCGACGGCATCGTCGTGCTCACCCTTGACGACCCGAAGCAGTCCGCCAACACGATGAACGCCGACTTCCGCGAGTCGCTCGGCGTTGTCGTGGACCGCCTGGAGGCGGAGAAGGACAACATCACCGGTGTCGTCCTCACCTCGGCCAAGAAGACCTTCTTCGCCGGCGGCGACCTGAACGACCTGATCAAGGCGAAGCCGGAGAACGCGGCCGAGCTCACCGAGGGCAGCGCCCTGATGAAGAGCCAGATGCGACGGCTCGAGCAGCTGGGCAAGCCGGTCGTGGCCGCCATCAACGGCGCCGCGCTCGGCGGCGGGCTCGAACTCGCGCTCGCGACGCACCACCGCATCGCGGCCGACGTCAAGGGCAGCCAGATCGGCCTCCCCGAGGTCACCCTCGGCCTGCTCCCCGGCGGCGGTGGCATCGTCCGCACCGTCCGCCTGCTCGGCATCCAGAGCGCGCTGCTGAACGTGCTGCTGCAGGGCCAGCGGCACCGTCCGGCCAAGGCGAAGGAACTCGGCCTCGTGCACGAGCTCGTCGGCACCGTCGAGGAACTCGTGCCCGCCGCGAAGGCGTGGATCAAGGCCAACCCCGAAGCCGGCGTGCAGCCGTGGGACGTCAAGGGTTACAAGATCCCGGGCGGCACCCCGTCGAACCCGAGCTTCGCGGCGAACCTGCCCGCGTTCCCGGCGAACCTGCGCAAGCAGATCAAGGGCGCGAACATGCCTGCCCCGCGCGCGATCCTGGCCGCGGCCATCGAGGGTTCGCAGGTCGACTTCGACACCGCGATCACCGTCGAGACCCGCTACTTCGTGCACCTCGCCACCGGCCAGGTCTCGAAGAACATGACGAAGGCGTTCTTCTTCGACCTGCAGAGCATCAACTCCGGCGGCTCGCGTCCGGACGGCTTCGAGAAGTACACGGCCAAGAAGGTCGGCGTCGTCGGCGCGGGCATGATGGGCGCCGCGATCGCGTACGTCTCGGCGAAGGCCGGAATCGACGTCGTGCTCAAGGACGTCACCCTCGAAGGCGCCGAAAAGGGCAAGGGCTACGCGGTCAAGCTGGAGGAGAAGGCACTCTCCCGCGGCAAGACCACGAAGGAGAAGTCCGACGCGCTGCTCGCCAAGATCAAGCCGACCGACAAGGCGGAGGACTTCGCCGGCGTCGACTTCGTGATCGAGGCCGTCTTCGAGAGCGTCGAGCTGAAGCACAAGGTCTTCCAGGAGATCGAGGGCTTCGTCAACCCGGACGCCGTGCTCGGCTCGAACACCTCGACCCTGCCGATCACCGCGCTCGCCGAGGGCGTGCAGCGGAGCGAGGACTTCATCGGGATCCACTTCTTCTCGCCGGTGGACAAGATGCCGCTGGTCGAGATCATCTGCGGGGAGAAGACCTCGCCCGCCACGCTGGCGAAGGTTTTCGACTACACCCTGCAGATCAAGAAGACCCCGATCGTCGTCAACGACAGCCGCGGCTTCTTCACCTCGCGCGTCATCGGCACGTTCCTCAACGAGGCCGTCGCCGCGCTGGGCGAGGGTGTCGAGCCGGCGTCGATCGAACAGGCCGGTGCGCAGGCCGGTTACCCGGCCCCGCCGCTGCAGCTGATGGACGAGCTGACCCTGACGCTGCCGCGCAAGATCCGCAAGGAGACCCGCGAAGCGATCGAGGCCGCCGGCGGCACCTGGAACGCGCACGCGTCCGAAGGTGTCATCGACCGGATGGTGGAGGAGTTCGACCGCAAGGGCCGCTCCACCGGTTCGGGCTTCTACGACTACGACGAGGACGGCAAGCGGACCGGTCTCTGGCCAGGCTTGCGCGACGCCTTCAAGTCGGGCAGCGCCGAGGTTCCGTTCGAGGACCTCAAGGAGCGCATGCTGTTCGCCGAGGCGCTCGAGACCGTGAAGTGCTTCGACGAGGGTGTGCTCAAGACCATCGCCGACGCCAACATCGGTTCGATCTTCGGCATCGGTTTCCCGGCGTGGACCGGCGGTGTCATCCAGTACATCAACCAGTACGAGGGTGGCCTGCAGGGCTTCGTCGATCGCGCTCGGCAGCTCGCCGAGCGCTACGGCGACCACTTCAACCCGCCCTCGTCGCTGGTCGAGAAGGCCGCGAAGGGCGAGATCTACGAGTAAATCGCTTCTCTAACACCTGAAAGCCCCCTTCCACTGGGTTCCAGTGGAAGGGGGCTTTCACATGCGCGATTGACAAAATGGATTTTTACGTTCAAACTTGTTTTTGTGATCGAGGAAGTGGGGCCGTGAAGGACGTCGAGTACCTGGAGCGGATGGACCAGGCGGAGGCGTTGCTGAAACCGCAGCGGGTGGATGTCCTGCGGCAACTGGCGGAGCCGCGGTCCTGCACCGAGGTGGCGGCGGTGCTGGATCAGACCCCGCAACGGGTCTATTACCACGTGAAACGCCTGGTGGAAGCCGGTCTGGTGAAGCAGGTGTCGGAGCGGAAGGTGCGCGCCGTCAGTGAGGGCGTGTACCAGGCGAGCGCGCGTTCGTACTGGCTGTCGCCGGCCCTGGTCGGCCGGATCGGTCCGCGGGCGGTGCGGGACGAACTGAGCCTCGGCTACCTGGTGGACCTCATGGAGGAGGTCCAGTCGGATGTCGCCGCGCTCGACCGGACCGCGCCCGAACTGCCGTCGATCGGCGTCTCCGGGGAGATCCGGGTGGAGCCGGAGCGGCGCCAGGAGTTCCTCGACGAACTGAAGACGACATTGCAGGACCTGTTCACGCGCTACGGCGGAGCGGAAGGAGACGCCTTCAAGCTCGCCGTGGCCTGTTACCCGAAGGGAAATGCCCGTGACTGAACCATCGAGATTCCGGGTACGGATGCGCGCGCCGATCGCCGAGGTCTGGCGTGCCCTGACCGAGGCGGAAGCCTTGCGTACTTGGCTTTCCGAAGACGCGGAAGTCGACCTGCCGTCCCGGTACGAGTTCTGGGGCCGCTACACGCCGGAAGGCGATCGTCCGCGACAGCGACTGTTGCTGGCCGAGGACAACGTCCTGCGGTTCGCCTGGACGGTCGAGGAGAAGGAGACGGTCGTCGAGATCGTGCTGACCGAAGACGGGGACACAACCTCCCTGTCGTTCAGTCAAACCGGTGTGCCGGACTTCGACGCGCTGCTCGCCGACCCGGACTCGCCGCTCGGCATGATGCACACGTTCTGGGCGCTGTCCGTGACGAACCTGGTCGACCACGTCGAAGGCCGCGCACTCACCGCCCGCTGCGACCTGACCTCTCCCCTGATGAGCGAAGAAATAATGATCGACGCGCCACGAGGCGAAGTCTACGCCTCGATCGCCGACCCCGGCGTGTTCACCCGCTGGTTCGGCGCCCGCATCGAGGCGGAGGTCCACGTCGGCGGCCGTTGGGCGATGGGTTCGCTGGAGCAGGATCCCGCCCCGGCGAAGATCGTCGATCTGGTGCCTGACACCAAGATGTCGCTTGAGTACCAGCACGGTGTCGTGACCTCGTGGGAGCTCGAAGACTCCGACGGCGGGACGAAGCTGACCTTCGTCCAAAGTGGATTCTCCGAGGAGAAGCCGCCCTACGGCTCGTGGATGGGCTGGCTGAGCGGTGTGGCCGAACTGCGCCGGTTCCACGAGATCGACGACTGGCTTCCTTTGTGGACCGAGGTGCACCTGGAAGGAATGCCCGAAGGACTCATCACGATCGATGGGAAGTAGGAGGGTCCGATGGTGCTCGAAGGCAGGAACGCGATCATCTATGGAGCCGCGGGCGGGATCGGCGGCGCGGTGGCCCGCGGGTTCGCCAGAGAGGGCGCGACAGTCCATCTCACCGGCCGCACGCTCAAGAAGCTCGACGCACTGGCAGACGAAATCCGTGCCGCGGGAGGGAAAGCGGAGACGGCGGAGTTCGACGCGCTCGACGAAACGGCCATCGACGAGCATGCCGCTTCGGTGGCCTCTTCCGCTGGCAGTGTCGACATCTCGATGAACGTGATCACGCACAACGACGTTCAGGGCACTCCGCTGGTGGAGATGTCGTTGGCGGACTTCGAAAGCCCGGTCCGGACGGCGGTGCGCACCAACTTCCTGACCGCGCGGGCGGCCGCCCGGCACATGATCGGACAGGGTTCCGGGGTGATCCTGATGTTCGGCGGCGACGGTGATCCGCTGCCCGGATACCATCTCGGCGGGCTGCAGGTCGCGTTCAGCGCGATGGAAGCGCTGCGACGAGGGCTGGCGTGCGAACTCGGCCCGCACGGCATCCGGGTCGTGACCCTGCGGACCGGCGGAATCCCGGAGACGATCCCCGACGGCGCCGGACTCGACGACGCCATCCGTGACATGGTCGACTCGACGATGCTCAAGCGGACGGCCTCGTTGGAGGACGTGGCCCGGGTCGCCGCCTTCGCCGCGTCGGACCACGCGCGCAGCATGACGGCGACGGCGTTGAACATCAGTTGCGGCACGATGGTCGACTGACCTTCCGGCGGCGGTAACACCGGCGAACGATCTCCCGACTACGCGGCACTACCAAGTGCTGGGGAGGCCGTCTTGCCGAAGAGAACGACGAAACTGGGCATCGCACTGGCGATCGGTCTTCTGGTCGCCGGTGGCTGTGGGGTGGAGACCGTGCCCAGCGGGCGGGTCACGCCGCAGAGCAGCACCGTCCGGACGACGCCGACGCCGACCAGTAGCTGGGCGCCACCCACGTCGGCGCCGACACCCGAGCCACTCGTCCAGTCCACCCCGACCTCGGTCGAGGTACCCACCCCGGTTCAGCCGCCGCCGTCGAAGACGAGCCCGAAGACGACACCCACGGCGAAGGCGCCGGCCCTGACGGAGTGCGGAAGCGACTATTACCGCAATACCGACGGCGTCTGTGTCCATCGTCCCGCGAGCGGGCCCGGCGCGGCCGACGGCGCGACCGCCCTCTGCAAGGACGGTTCCTATAGCTACAGCCAGAATCGGCGGGGAACCTGCTCAGGCCACGGCGGGGTCCGCAGCTGGTTGTGATCCCGTCGGTGAACCGTTCACTGAGAAGGGAGGTGCTGTGTAAGGTCGGATCATGGGACGCACATGGTGAATCCGGCCGGTCGGGCACCTTCGCCCCGGCTCTTCGTCGTCGTGCTCGCCACCTGCGGTCTGGTGGCCTCGTTCATGCAGACGCTCGTCGTCCCGCTCATCCCGGCGTTTCCCCGGTTGCTCAACACGACCCCGGCCGACGCGTCGTGGGTGGTGACGGCGACCCTGATCGCCGGGGCCGTGGTGATGCCGGTGAGCGGCAGGCTCGGCGATCTCTACGGTAAGCGCCGGTTGTTGCTGATCAGCCTGGGCTTCCTGGTCGCGGGCTCGGTGGTGTCCGCGGTGACCAGTTCGCTCGCGCTGATGGTCGTCGGCCGTGGCCTGCAAGGCTGTGCGATGGGCGCGATCCCGCTGGGGATCAGCATCATGCGCGACGAACTCGCGCCCGAACGCGTCGGTGCCGCGATCTCGGTGATGAGTTCGACGCTCGGCGTCGGCGGCGCGATCGGGCTGCCCGTGTCGGCGCTGGTCGCGCAGCACGCCGATTGGCACGTCCTCTTCTGGGCGTCGGCGGGGCTCGGGCTGGTCTGCGGCCTGTTGATCCTGTTCGTGATACCGGAGTCGCCGCTGAAGACGCCCGCGCCGTTCGACTACCTCGGTGCACTGGGGCTGACGGCCGGGCTGGTCTGCCTGCTGTTGCCGATCGTCAAGGGCCGTGAATGGGGCTGGGGAAGCGTCCGGACACTCGGCTTCGTCGGTGTCGCGGTGGCGGTCCTGCTGGTCTGGGGCCTTTACCAGCTGCGACGCCGCGATCCGCTGGTGGACTTGCGGGTCTCCGCGCGGCGTCCGGTGCTGTTCACCAACCTCGCGTCGATCATGATCGGGTTCGCGCTGTACTCGTTGGCGTTGTCGTTCCCGCAGTTGCTGCAGGCTCCCTCGTCGACCGGGTACGGACTCGGACTGACGATGGTGCAGGCCGGGCTCTGCCTGGCACCGAACGGCGTGGTCATGTTCATGTTGTCGCCGGTTTCGGCACGGCTCATCGAGCGCTACGGCCCGCGTACGACGCTGATGACCGGGGCCGCCACCATCGCGGCCGGGTACCTCTTCGCGACGGTGCTGATGGACAACGCGTTGGAGCTGATCGTGGCGTCGATCATCATCGGCGGCGGGGTCGGCATCGCCTACGCGGCCATGCCCGCGCTGATCATGGGCTCGGTGCCGGTGACCGAAACCGCGTCCGCGAACGGGCTGAACTCGCTGATGCGCTCCGTCGGCACGTCGACGTCCAGCGCGGTGATGGCGACCATGCTCGCCTCGCTGGCGATCACCGTCGGCGGTGTCTCCGTTCCGTCCGCGACAGGGTTCCGGCTGAGCTTCCTGGTCGCCGCCGGCGCGGCTCTCTTGGGGCTCGCCTTGACCGCTTTCGTCCCGAAGCAGCGCCAGCCGAAACCCCTGGTCGCCTCGGCCCACTAACCCCCGCGCGCGCTAGGAAAGGTCGTTTCCTCGCAAATTTCGCAAGGAAAGGACCTTTCCTAGCGCGCTAACGGCGCTCGGCTCAGAACAGCGTCGGAACGATCGCATCGATCAGGTGCGGTCCCGGCTCGGCGAGCGCGCGTTGGAACTGCTCGGCGAGTTCCTCCGCGGTCGTCGCCCGCGTCGCCGGGACGCCCATCCCCTCGGCGATCTTGACGAAGTCCATGTCCGGCCGCGAAAGGTCGAGCAGTTCGTTCGCCTTGGGACCGCTGGCGTCCGCGCCGACACGCTGCAACTCCAGCCGCAGGATCGCGTACGCGCGGTTGTTCAGCAGGACCGTGGTGACGTTGAGGTTCTCCCGCGCCTGGGTCCACAACGCCGAAATCGTGTAAAGCGCGCTGCCGTCGGACTGCAGGTTGATCACCGGCCGGTCCGGCGCGGCGACGGCCGCACCGGTGGCGACAGGCATTCCGTAGCCGATCGCGCCGCCGGTCAGGGTCAGTACGTCGTGCCGCGGCGCCCCCGCGGTCGCGGCAGGCAGCAGCAGACCGGAGGTGTTCGCCTCGTCCGCGATGATCGCGCGCTCCGGCAGCAGCGCGCCGATCACGTCGACCCAGTTCTGCGGGGTCAGCGGCCCGGACGGCAGCGCGGGCCGGGATGCCTGCTGCAGCACCGGCTCCGTCTCGGCCGCGACCAGCTCCGCGATGTCGTTCAGCGCGCGCGGGACGTCCTGCCCGACGTCGGCCAGCACGTGAACCTGCGCGCCTTCGGGAACCAGGTCGCTCGCCTTGCCCGGGTACGCGAAGAACGACACAGGCGCTTTCGTCCCGGCGATGATCACGTGCTTGATCCCGTCGAGCTGGTACGCGACCTGCTCGGCGAGGTAGCCCAGCCGCTCGATCGTCGGCAGGCCTTCGCCGCGCTCCAGTCGCGCGGGGAACGTCTCGATGAACGCCTTCACCCCGGTCGCGGCGGCGATCCGGCTGGTCGCGAGCAAGCCTGCCTCGCGGCAACCACTGCCGCCGACGAGAAGCGCGACCGGTTCGCCACTGGTCAGCACGTCGGCGATGTTCTTCACCTTCGTCGCGTCGACGACCTGTGGGATCCGCGGCGGGATGGGCGCGCAGGTCTCACCGCCCTCGCCCCACGACGCGTCCGCCGGGAGGATCAGCGTCGCCACCTGTCCGGGTGCGTCCTGCGACGCGGCAACGGCCGCGGCCGCGTCGGCGCCGACGTCCTTCGTGTGCTCGGAGCGCCGGATCCAGCCTTCGAGCGAACCGGCCACGGCCTCGATGTCCGATTCGAGCGGGGCGTCGTACTGCTTGTGGTAGGTCGCGTGATCGCCGATCACGTTGACGATCGGGGTGTGCGCGCGGCGGGCGTTGTGCAGGTTCGCCAGCCCGTTCCCGAGACCCGGGCCGAGGTGCAGCAGCGTGGCCGCCGGTTTCCCGGCGATGCGCGCGTAACCGTCCGCCGCGCCGGTGACGACACCTTCGAACAGGCCGAGCACGCCGCGCATCTCGGGCACGGTGTCGAGCGCGGCCACGAAATGCATCTCCGAGGTGCCGGGATTCGAAAAGCACACATCGACACCACTGTCGACGAGCGTGCGGATCAGGGACTGGGCGCCGTTCATCTCACTCACTTTCAAGCCCTCTCAGCGAAAAGAACGCCGGGGTTGAGGATCCCGGCCGGGTCGAAGCTTTCCTTGATCCGGCGCATCAGCGCGATCTTCGCCGGGTCCTCCAGGTCGAGGAAGTAGGCGGACTTGGCCTGCCCGAGGCCGTGCTCGCCGGAGATCGCGCCGCCGAGTTCCATACCGAGCGCGAACATGTCGGTCAGCAGCTTCTTCCGCTTCTCCGCGTCCTTGCAGAAGATGGCGAGATGGACGTTCCCGTCGCCCGCGTGCCCGCAGCCGAGTGCGCCCGCTTCGCGCGACAACGCCATTTCCCTGGCGCGGCGCAGGAATTCCGGCATCGCGGACCTGGGGACCACCACGTCGATGACGTCATCGGCGCCCGCCGCCTTGGCCGTCCAGAACGCCTTCTCGCGGGCTTCGATGAGCTTGCGTGCTGAACCGCCCTCGAGCACGTACACGTCCATCGCGCCGACATCGCTCAGCAGTCCGCCGAGTTCCTCGATGTCGGCGTGCAGCCTGTCGTTGTCGCGGTTTTCCAGCGCCACCACCAGGTACGCCTGCGCGGAGTCGCGGATGTCGTCCGGGACGCCGAGGCTGAGCTTCTCGTTGTAGCTGATCGCGGCGAGCGTCAGGTTGTCGATGTATTCGAGGATGTGCGGCGCGAGCCCGCTGGAGATGATCTTCGGGACGACGGTCATCACCTCGTCGAAGGTCTCGAACGGGGCGAGCACCGTGGCGCCGTGCGGCAGGCGCGGGTACAGCTTCACGATGACCTCGGTCGCGATCGCGAGCGTGCCTTCCGAGCCGATGATCAGCTGGGTCAGGTCGTACCCGGTCGACACCTTCGAGGTCTTGCCGCCGGTACGGATGATCTCGCCGGTCGGCAGCACCGCCTGGAGGCCCACGACGTTGTGCCGCGTGACGCCGTACTTGACCGCGCGCATCCCGCCCGCGTTCGTCCCGACGTTGCCGCCGACGCTCGCGCTCAGTTCGCCAGGGTGGACGGTGTAACCGAGTCCGGCCTCGGTGGTCTTTTCGTCCAATTCGGACAGTGTGACGCCGGGCTGGACGACGGCGACATGGTTCTCGACGTCGATCTCCAACACCGCGTTCATCCGCTCGAAAGAGATCACCATGCCGTTCTCGCTCGGCCGCGCGCCGCCCGAAAGCCCCGTGCCCGACCCTCTCGCGGTGACCGGCACGCCGTGTTCGGTCGCCGCTTTGAGCAGCTCCGCGACCTCCTCGGCACTGCCCGGTTTCGCCAGGTAAGCGGGCCGCTGCGGGGCGGTCGTCAACGCCTCGTCGTGTGCGTAGTCCTCGGGGATCGCCTCGCCTGTCAGCAGATTCGTGTCCCCGACGATCTCGGCGAACCGTGCCGCAACATCGCCCATCGACAGCCCTTCCTCACGCGTCCTTGCCTGGTTACCGAAGCGTAGTACGTCGCGGGCGGCGATGGCCATGAATCATTTTCATGTTCGCTTCGCCCGGAGGCATGGAGGCGGGCTGAGAGGTGTCGGCCTCGGGGTGGTGCGGATTCGAACGGCCCGCACCACCCGCGAGGTTCACGCGCGTGCGAACGAAAGCGTCTCGCCCTCGACGCCGCGCAGCCAGAGGTCCTGTGCGGCTTCCGCCATTTCGGCCAGTCCTTCTTCGATCGTCGCGAACACGTTGCCGGGTACCCAGCCCGCGTCGCCGTTGATCAGCAGGTTGTTCCGGCCGTAGAAGATCGCGAGGTCCGTCGCACCCTGATCGCTGTGCGCCTCACTGTCCTCGTCGTAGCCGTACGCCGGGTTGCCGATCTCCCAAGCTTCGAAGCCGAAGTACACGACATCACCCGGAATCGGGGTCACCGTGGGGTTTTCACGGCCCGGCTTCGGCTCGGCGAAGGGCGGCACGAGGGTGTAGACCTCGTTCCGCGCGTACTTCGCGTGGTAGGCGGAACCGCTCTGCGGCAACGCGTCCCACACCGCACGGCAGGTCCGCGGGGCTTCGGCGTCGAGCAGCCGCGCCCGGCAGGACACCCCGCGCTTGTCGAGGGTGATCGTGATGTAGCGGGCCATCACTCGACCCCCGCCACGACGTCACCCCAGATGCGCAGCGCGTCGTCGACCTGCTCGGCGTTGACGATCAGCGGCGGCACCATCCGGACGACGTTCATGTACGCGCCACAGGTCAGCAGCAGCAACCCGTTGGCGGACGCGGCTTTCTGCGCCGCCTGGGCCTTCGCGGTATCCGGCTCGCCGTCCGGGGTGGTGAATTCGGAACCGACCAGCAGGCCCAGCCCGCGGACGTCGCCGATCGACGGTGACTTGTCCGCGATCACCCGCACACCTTCGAGCAGCTGCCGTCCGCGTTCGGCGGCGTTCTCGACCAGACCTTCCCGCTGGATCACCTCGAGCGTGGCGATCGCCGCCGCGCAGGCCACGGCGTTCCCGCCGTAGGTCCCGCCCTGAGAACCGGGAAGGGCCTTCGCCATCAACTCCTCCGACGCGGCGATGCCCGAGATCGGGAATCCGCTCGCCAGCCCCTTCGCGATGAGCACGATGTCCGGTCGTACCCCGAAGTGGTCGTGACCCCAGAACTTGCCCGTCCGGCCGAAGCCGGTCTGGATCTCGTCCATCACCAGCAGGATCCCGTGCTTGTCGGCACGTTCCCGCAGGCCGGCCAGGAACTCGGGGTTCGCCGGGACGTATCCGCCCTCGCCGAGCACCGGTTCGATGAAGAACGCGGCCGTCTCGTTCGGCGCGCAGACCGTCGCGAACAGGTAGTCGAGCTCCCGCAGGGCGAACTTCGTCGCGGTCTCCTCGTCCCAGCCGTAGTGGAAGGCGTAGGGGAAGGGTGCGACGTGCACGCCGGACATGAGCGGCGAGATCCCGGCGCTGAACCGGGTCCCCGAGGTCGTCATGGTCGCCGCCGCGACCGTCCGGCCGTGGAACCCGCCTTGGAAGACGATGACGTTGGGACGTTTGGTCGCCTGCCGCGACAACCGGAGCGCCGCCTCGACGGCCTCGCTGCCCGAGTTCGCGTAGAAGAGGGAATTCAGGCCCTGCGGCAGGACACTGCCCAGCTTCTCCGTGAGCTCCAGCATCGGCTTGTGCATGACCGTCGTGTACTGGCCGTGGATGAGCTTGCCGATCTGCTCCTGCGCGGCGCTCACCACGTGCGGGTGGCAGTGGCCGGTGCTGGTCACGCCGATACCGGCGGTGAAATCCAGGTGACGTTTGCCATCGGTGTCGTAGAGGTACACCCCTTCACCGTGGTCGACCACGACCGGCGTTGCCTGCTTGAGCAGCGGTGATAGCTGGGCCATGGGCTGCGCTCCTAGGTCGGCTGAGCTGTTGTCGATTGTTGACAATATCCATAGCATGGCGTTCGGGACAACATGGAGGAGCGTTGGGATGAGCTCGATCAGTGAGGCCGGCGTAGTCGCGGCGGTCGACAAGGAACTGTTCATCGGCGGCAAGTGGGTGCCCGCCGCGAACGGGAAGACCTTCCCCGTTCTCGATCCCTCGACAGGTGAAGCCCTGTGCGAGGTGGCCGACGCGTCACCGGCGGACGGTGTCAGCGCACTCGACGCCGCCGTCGCCGCGCAGGCCGACTGGGCGAACGTCGCCCCGCGGGAACGTGGCGAGATCCTTCGCCGCGCCTACGAGCTGCTCGTGAAGCGCGCCGACGAACTCGCGCTGCTGATGACCCTCGAGATGGGCAAGCCGCTCGCGGAGTCGAAGGGCGAGATCACCTACGCGGCCGAGTTCTTCCGCTGGTTCGCGGAGGAGGCCGTCCGGATCGACGGTGGCTATGCCGTCGCGCCCAACGGGGCCGGCCGGTTCCTGGTGACGAAGCAGCCCGTCGGACCGTCACTGCTGATCACGCCGTGGAACTTCCCCATGGCGATGGGCACCCGCAAGATCGGCCCCGCGGTCGCGGCCGGATGCACGATGGTCATCAAACCCGCTGCTCAAACCCCCCTTTCGATGTTGGCCCTCGCGGCGATCCTCGCCGAAGCGGGGTTGCCGGAGGGTGTGCTGAACGTGCTCACGACGTCGGACTCCGGCGGCGTGATGGAGCCGCTGATCCGGGACGGCCGGGCCAGGAAGCTGTCCTTCACCGGCTCGACCGGCGTCGGGCGGAAACTGCTGGAACAGTGCGCGGACAAGGTGCTTCGCACTTCGATGGAGCTCGGCGGCAACGCCCCCTTCCTGGTCTTCGAAGACGCCGACCTCGACGCGGCGATCGAAGGCGCGATGACCGCGAAGATGCGCAACATCGGCGAGGCCTGCACGGCCGCGAACCGCTTCTACGTCCAGCGAGGCATCGTCGACGAGTTCTCCCGCCGCCTCACCGAACGCATGGAGGCCCTGCCGATGGGACGGGGCACCGAGGAAGGTGTCGTCGTCGGCCCGCTCATCGACGAACCCGCGGTCGAGAAGGTGAGCGGCCTCGTCGCCGACGCCGTCGATCGAGGAGCACGCGTTCTCACCGGTGGGTCTACTGTGGACGGTCCGGGTAACTTCTATCAGGCCACGGTGCTCACCGACGTGCCCAAGGAAGCCAGGCTCGCCTCGGAGGAGATCTTCGGGCCGGTCGCCCCGATCACTCCGTTCGACAGCGAGGACGAGGCCATCGCGGCGGCGAACGACACCGAATTCGGTCTCGTGTCCTATGTGTACACCTCCGATCTCAAGCGGGCGTTGCGGGTTTCGGAACGGCTGGAAGCCGGCATGATCGGCCTCAACCAAGGGCTGGTCTCGAACCCGGCGGCTCCCTTCGGCGGGATCAAGCAGTCCGGGCTCGGCCGCGAAGGCGGCTCTGTCGGCATCGACGAGTTCCTCGAGACCAAGTACATCGCGGTGGCTCTGTGATGTCTCAAGCAGGGATATCTCACGCAGGGACATCTCAAGCAGGAACCTCTTATCGGATCGCCAGCATTCCCGGCGACGGGATCGGTGTCGATGTCACGGTCGAGGCCCGTAAGGTCCTCGACCGTGTGGCGACATCGCACGGTTTCTCCTTGTCGTGGCAGGAATTCGACTGGAGCTGTGAGCGGTACGCCAAGACCGGCTCGATGATGCCGGACGACGGCATCGACCAGCTCTCCCGGTTCGACGGAATCCTTCTCGGTGCCGTCGGTTTTCCCGGTGTCCCGGACCATGTCTCGTTGTGGGGCCTCCTCATTCCGGTGCGGCGTGCGTTCACTCAGTACGTCAACCTCCGGCCGGTCCGGTTGCTGCCGGGGACGACTTCGGCGCTGGCCGGCCGGAGCGCCGAAGAACTGGAGATGGTGATCGTCCGCGAGAACTCCGAGGGCGAATACTCGGAGATCGGCGGCAGGCACAATCGTGGGCAGGGGAACGAGTTCGTCTTACAGGAATCCGTGTTCACGCGGGTCGGGGTCGAGCGGATCATCCGCTACGCCTTCGAATTGGCGAAGACGCGGACGGGCCGGGTCTGCTCGGCGACGAAGTCCAATGGGCTCATTCACTCGATGCCGTTCTGGGACGAGGTCTTTCTCGAAATCGCTTCGGAATATCCGGACGTGCGTGCCGAACAATGTCATGTCGACGCGCTCGCCGCGCGGATGGTGCAGGCGCCGGACCGGCTCGACGTCGTGGTCGCTTCCAATCTCTTCGGCGACATCCTGAGCGACCTGGCGGCGGCCGTGACGGGCGGGCTCGGAATGGCGCCTTCGGGCAACATCAATCCCTCCGGGGAGTTTCCTTCCATGTTCGAGGCTGTGCACGGTAGCGCTCCCGACATCGCCGGACAGGGCATCGCGAATCCGGTGGCGCAGATCCTGGCGGGGGCGATGCTGCTCGACCATCTCGGGGAAACCGCTGCGGCACAAGATGTTCACGCCGCGGTGGAGAAGGTTCTGGAGGAGGGGGCCGTGCAGACCCCTGACCTCGGCGGGAAGTCCACCACCGCCGAACTCGGGTCCGCGGTGGTCGCCGCTCTATCTTGAACCATCCCCATAGAGGCGTGTCAAGTCCCACGCGGCACATTTCTCGCCAGTAATGCCATGAACGGGACTTTCATTGCGAAATTCGCGATGAAAGTCCCGTTCATGGCATCTGCGGGGTCGGCCGAGAGTCCGTGAAGGCCTCCTTCCCTGCGCTCAAAGTAGGGAAGGAGGCCTTCACGACGTCGCCGGTCGAGTCAGAAGTGAAGCTCGAACTCCGAGCCGTCGGTTTTTGTCGGTGCCCCGGTGCACAGTGTCGATCACCGAATTCGACGACTGGAGGAGTGCCGATGTGCTGGCATTGCGACAACCCCGGGAAGACGCGCGACGACTACCTCGCCGAGGAGGTCCGTCCGCTGATCCGGAAGTACGGCTGGATGGTCCAGACCGTCGAGCGTGGGTACGCCCAACCCGGCTTCGCGTACACGGTCGGGCTCACCGACGCCGGGCTGCCGGAACTCGTCGTCACCGGGCTGAGAGAGCGAAGATCCGGGCAGCTGCTGAACTATTTCGCTCAGCGGATCGTCCGGTCGGGCCCGCCGGAAGCCGGTGAGATGCTGGCGGCGGAGGTCGGCTGGCCGGCGTTCGAGGTTGTTTCACTCGGTTCACCGTCGGCGCACCTGCTCACCGCAGTCCTCCTGTACGGCCCCGATTTCCGTGCCCTGCAACTGGTTTACCAGGACGAGCACGGGAACTGGCCGTGGGACAGGGAGTTTCGCGGTGGGACAGGCGGGCAGCCGGTGCTGGGAGCGCGTGGCCGTGGCTGAATCCCTAAGGAACCGCGGGAGCCTCGCCCACCCGCAGGCTGGTCCCCGGCGCCAGCCGCTGGACGGCGTCCTCCATATGGGCTTCCAGCAGCGACAGCGCGGTCTCCTCGTCGCCGGCGCGCAGGGCCTCGATGATCCGGGTGTGTTCGGTGACCCGTTCTTCGACCCGCTGATAGGTCCCCTGCAGCGCGGTGAGGCACATCCGCGTCTCGATCAGCAGGGTGCGCGCCATCCGCACGAGCCGCTTGCTGCCGGAGGCCGCGATCAGTGCTTCGTGGAACCGGAGGTCGGCCCAGGAGAGCGCGGTCGGGTCGTCGTCGCCGGCGGCGACGGCCATGGCGCTCACGGCCTGTTCGAGTTCGGCGGCGACCTTCTCCCGGTCGCCGCGCAGCGCCCGCAGCATCGCGGCGCGTTCGATGGCCGAGCGCGCCGAATAGATGTCGTAGACGTCACCGGGTTCGAGGTCGATCACGAACAGGCCGCGGTGGCGCTCGCTGCGCAGGAGCCCTTCGGAGACGAGATGCTGCATCGCCTCCCTCAACGGCCCTCGCGAGACCTGGAATCGGGAGGCCAGCTCGGTCTCACCGAGCTGGGTGCCGGGAGGAAGAGCGCCGGTCATGATCGCGTCCCGCAACTGGCGCGCGATGATCCCGGCGGTCGATTCCCGGCTGACCGGCTCGATATCCGGCAAGGACATGGTTCAGTTGCCTCTCTGCCCGAACAGCGCGCCCAGGGTGCGGACGAGCGGGGATTTCCCGGTGAGCCGCAGGCCCTCCCAGACGGTGACCTGATTGGCGGTCAGCACCGGCTTGCCGAGACGCGTCTCGAGCGTGTTGATCTCGCCGAGGGTGCGCATGGCGGTGTCGGGGACGAGCAGTGCGTCCGCGTCCGGGTGGTCGCGGCTCACCGCGAGTTCGACCACGGCCTCCGGGCTGAGTCCGCCGACCTCGGCGGCGGTGTCGATGTCCGCGCTGCCCATCGAGATCACTTCGATCCCGCCGGCGCCGAGGAAGTCGACGAACAGCCGGGCGACGTCGTCCGGGTAGCTGGCGGCGACCGCGACCCGCCGGACACCGAGCGCTTGAGCGGCGTGGACGAAGGCGAAGGAGGTGCTCGACGCCGGGACGCCCGCGACGGCGGCCAGCCGGTCGGCCTGGTCCCTGGCGCCTTCCCAGCCGTAGACGAAGCTGCCGCTGGTGCACGCCCACACCACCGCGTCCGGTTCGTGCTTGGCCAGTAGCGCGGCACCGTCGGCCAGACGGCTTTCGCTGCCGAGGTCCAAGAGTTCGGGCACGGCGTGCAGATCGGTCCCGTAGATGTGCTCGACCGGCAGCTTGATCCCGGCCATGTCTCCGCCGAGGAGCTGCTCCGCGAGCGGGTAGTCGTCTTCGGCGGCGTGGTCGGGGTAGATGAACCCGATCGTGGTCGTCTCGGACGGCGGCTCGGGCGGGGTGAGCGGCGTGATGGGCACGGGACCTCCGGAGGCAGATTGTCGACAATCGTAGGGGAAGAGGTCAATCGACCTCGCGGAGCCACTTGCCGGGGCCGACGATCGGCAGGTTCATCCGCCGGAGACAGGCCCACATCGTGAGCTGGTTCGCGGTGAGGACGGGTTTGCCGAGCGCGCTTTCGAGCGGCTCGATCAGATCGTAGGTGGGGAGGTTGGTGCAGCTGACGAAAATGGCGTCCGCGTCGGCGTGGTCGGCGGCGAGGATGCGTTCGGCGATGGTCCGGTAGCTGACCTTCCAGATGCCGCCGCCCAGGCCGAGGTGATCGCTCGAGACGGTGCGCACACCGAGTTCGGCCAGGAAGTCGTGCAGCTTCCCGGTCAGGTCACCGTCATAGGGCGTCAGCACCGAGACCCGGTGGAGGTCGAGCTGGTGCAGGACCTCGGCCAGTGCTCCGGAGGTGGTGACGGCGTCCGGGGCGCCCGCGTCACAGATCGCCTTGGTCAAGGACCGTTCGTAGTCCACACCGTTGACGAAACTGCCGGAGGTGCACAGATACGCGACGACTTCGGGCTCGACGTGGAGTACGTCCCTCGTGGCGGCGGCGAGGTGACGGCTGTCGCTGACGAGCTGGGCCATCTCCATGCTGACGGGCACGGGTTCGTACGGCGTCCGTGCCAGATGGAGGGAGACCTCCATGGGCACCCAGCGCCACAGCTCGCGTTCCAGGGCCAGGTCGAAGGGAGCGATCACGCCGATGCCGCGTTGCGCCAAGGGCCCTTCGAACTCCAGTAAGTCGAAATCCAAGTCTCAGCCTCCGGAAACTTCTGCAGTCACAGTCCGGTGCTCCGGGGGTCGTTCCTCGGATTGTTGACAATCATACGAGCCACTTTTACGGTGTCAACGTGATCGCCTCGGAGACCCCAGTGCTGGCGGTGCTCTGCGGAGACGCACGCCCACCGGACATGCGCGCTATCGAAGCCGGAGCGGTGGTTCGTTACACCGACGAGGCCGGGTTGGCCGATGCGTTATCCGGAGCGGACGCGCTCTTCGTCTACGACTTCCTTTCGACGGCCGTTCCCAGCGCTTGGCATGCGGCGGACAAGCTGCGCTGGCTGCACATCGCCAGCGCCGGCGTCGATCCCGTGCTCTTCCCCGGGCTGCAGGAGAGCGACGTCGTGCTCACCAACTCGCGCGGTGTGTTCGACGGCGCGATCGCCGAGTACGTCCTCGGTGTCGTCCTCAGTTTCGCCAAGGACTTCATCCGTTCGTGGGATCTGCAGCGGCGGAAGGAATGGCGGCACCGGGAAAGCGAACGGATCGACGGCCGCCGGGTCCTCGTGGTCGGTACCGGGCCGATCGGCCGGTCGATCGCGCGGCTGCTGCGGGCGGCCGGGATGTCGGTGGCCGGCGTCGGACGCCGTGCCCGTGAGGACGATCCCGACTTCGGTGACGTGTACGCGTCCTCGGAGCTGACGCGCCACCTTCCCGAGGCGGACTACGTCGTCGCGGTCGCGCCGCTGACCGAGCAGACGAAGGGCATGTTCGACGCCGAGACCTTCGCCGCGATGAAGCCCGGCGCGCGGTTCGTCAACGTGGGCCGCGGCGAACTGGTGGTCACCGCCGACCTGGTCGGCGCATTACGGGACGGACCGCTCGGCGGTGCGGCGCTCGACGTCTTCGACACCGAGCCGCTACCCTCCGAAAGTCCTTTGTGGACAATGGAGAAGGTGCTGATCTCGCCGCATATGTCGGGCGACTTCGTCGGCTGGCGTAATACTCTGGTAGAGGTGTTCGCGGACAACTTCCGTCGCTGGCGCGCGGGGGAGCCACTGCGCAACGTCGTGGACAAGCGGCTCGGATACGTGCCGTCGGAGACGCTTCGCCAAGGTTAGGGGCCGGATGAACGACACCAAGTTGACCGCGAGCGAGCTGGTCGCCGCGTACGCCACCGGAGAACTGTCGCCGGTCGAGACCACGCAGAACGCGTTGCGCGTCATCGAAGAACGCGACGGCGATACCAACGCCTTCTGCCTGGTCGATCCCGAGCGCGCGCTCGAGCAGGCGAAAGCGTCCGAAGTCCGCTGGCGCGACGGTAATCCGATCGGCTGGCTCGACGGTGTCCCGGCCTCGATCAAGGACATGTTCCTGACGCAGGGCTGGCCGACGCTGCGTGGTTCGCGGTGCATCGACCCCGATCAGCCATGGGACGTCGACAGCCCGGTCACCGCGCGCCTGCGTGAGAACGGCTTGGTACTGCTGGGAAAGACCACGACACCGGAACTCGCGTGGAAGGGGGTCACCGACAACACGCTGACCGGGGTCACCCGCAATCCGGTCGACCCGTCGAAGACGGCGGGCGGATCCAGCGGCGGGAGCGCCGCGGCCGTCGCGGCAGGCATGGGTGAGCTCTCCGTCGGCACCGACGGCGGTGGCTCGATCCGGATTCCGGCCTCGTTCTGCGGAATCGTCGGCCTCAAACCGACACACGGCCGGATCCCGCTGTTCCCGGCGAGCCCGTTCGGCCCCCTGTCGCACGCCGGTCCGATGGCGCGTTCGGTGGACGACACCGCGCTGCTCCTCGACGTCCTCGCGATGCCCGACTACCGCGACCCGGCCGCGCTCGCTCCGCCCGTCTCGACCTTCCGCGAAGCCGTCCGCCGGGACGTGCGCGGGCTGATCGCCGCCTATTCGCCGACGCTCGGTTTCGTCGACGTCGACCCGGAGGTCGCGGAGATCGTCAAGTCGGCGGTCCAGTCGCTGGGTGACGCGGGCCTGCACATCGAAGAGGCCGATCCCGGCTTCAGTGACCCTAAAGACGCCTTCGACATCCTGTGGTCGACGGGTGCGGCCAAGTGGCTGGACACCTTCCCCGCCGGTTCGGAGACCAAGGTCGACCCGGGGCTGCGGAAGGTCTGGGAGTTCGGCAAGACCTTCTCGGCGAGCGACTACCTCGGCGCCAACGCCGAGCGGGCCGCGCTGGGCATCCTGATGGGCGAGTTCCACACGCGTTACGACGTGCTGATCACGCCGACCCTCCCGATTCCCGCTTTCGAAGCCGGACACGAGGTGCCGCCGGGCAGCGGACTGAGCGGCTGGCCGGACTGGACGCCGTTCACCTACCCGTTCAACATGACCCAGCAGCCCGCCATCAGCGTTCCGGCGGGCCGCACCTCCAGTGGTCTCCCGGTCGGCCTGCAGATCGTCGGCCCCCGGCACTCCGACGACCTGGTGCTCGCGGTCGCGAAACTCCTCGAGGAGGTCCGTCCCTGGCCGTGACCTGCGGAAAGGGAGCAAGGGACCTTTGCTATCGCTCGTGAGGCCGCGCGGTCAGGGCCGGGCCGCGTGGGTCTTGCGGACCAGGCCCCGCACCTGCCCGCTGCACAGGGCGAGGCAGGTGGCGGCCACGACCAGCCCGGCGCATGCGAGCAACGTCGTGCCGATCCCGAAGTGCTGCGCCGCCGGTCCCGCCGCCATCTGCCCCAGCGGCAGGGCGATGAAGGAACCGAGCATGTCGTAGGAGTAGACGCGCGCGAGTTTGTCCTCGGGCACGTTCTCCTGCAGGGAGACGTCCCACGCCACCACGAACTGCTCGATCGCCAGGCCGGAGACGAACATGGCCGCCAGCAGCAGCGGCAGCAAGGGCGCCTGGCCGAGCAGGATCAGCGGCGGAGCCTCGAAGAGGATCACCGCGACTCCGACGAACAACGCGCGCCGCGGTTGCCAGCGGGCGACGAGGACGCCGCCGACCAGCGAGCCGATCGTCTGTGCCGCGAGAGCGAATCCCCAGCCGGAGCGGCCGAAGGTGTCGTCGGCGACGAGGGGGCCCAGTACCGCGATCCCGCCGGCGATGACGGCGTTCACCACCATGAACTGGACGACCACGACCCACACCCAGGTCCGTGACCGGAACTCGCGCCAGCCTTCGGCGAGCTCCGCCAGTGGACGGCTGCCGGGGATCCGTTCCCGGCGGTTGAGCCGGATCCGCCGGTAGGACAGGGCCGAGCCCAGGAACAGCAGCGCGTTCCCGCCGAGCGCCCAGCCGGGGCCGACCGCGGTGACCAGGAGGCCACCGAGTCCGGCGCCGGCGATCCGGCCGGAGTTCGAGAGCAACCTGCCCAGTGCGTTGGCCGGCGCCAGCAGTTCGACGGGCACCGTCAACGGCGTGAGCGACGCCGAGGCGGGTGCGGAGATCGCGGCCACCGCGCCGTTGACCACGCTCAGCGCGACCAGCAACGGGATGGAGGCGAATCCACAAAGGACACTCGCCGCGATGGTCGCTTGGGTCAGTGTCGCGGCGAGTTCGGTGCCCTGCAGGATCACCGATCGCGGCAGTCTGTCCGCCAGTACCCCGCCGAACAGCAGCAACAGCACGCTCGCCACCGATCGCGCGCCGACGACGATGCCGATGTCGACGGCCGAACCGGTCAGGTCGATCACGGCGAACGCCAGCGCGAGCGGCGCGACGGCGTTGCCGAACTCGCCGAACGTACGGCCGCCGACCAGCCAGCGGAAGTTGTGGTGGCGCAGGGGTTCGCGCAGTGATGTCACGATGCCGTCATTTCGAACATCGCGACCGTCGCGCTGACCGGGATCGTGCCGCGAGTCCGGGGTGGCCGCGCGGCCGCGTGCAGGAGCCTGCTCAGTTCGCGCGCGTGCCCGAGCGCCTTTTCCCAGGTCTCGCGGTCGACCCACATCTCCGCGTCGGTCATCGAACCGCGTTCCCCGGTGACCCGGAATTCGCTGCGACGCTTGAGTTCTTCGGCCATGGCCCCGATGAGGAGCTGTTCTTCCCGCGGATTCGTCGAGGCGAACCGCGTGCCGGAATCCGGATCGTGCCGGTAGCGTTTCGCCAGCCCGCCCCGGATCCGGACCTCCTCGGCGACGTCCAGCAGTCCGGCCTCGTGCAGCCGCCGCAAGTGATAGCTGACATTCGCCTGTGTCTCGCCGAGTTCGCGGGCGGCTTCGGCCGCACTCATCGCGACACCGGTCAAAAGCGACAGAATGCGCAGCCGTACGGGATGCGCGAGGACGCGAAGCCCTTCGAGGCTCGGGGAATCCGGCATGGGTAAGAGTATCGACTGCCGGGACGCCAACCGGCAAACAGTTATTTGGGGGTTTCGTTGGCCGGGAGGTCCGGTGCGGCGCACCGACGTCTGTGCTGTGCTGGAGGTATGCGTACGACGACATTGGGCAGGAGCGGTCTCGAGGTGTCGAGGATCGCCTTCGGCACCTGGCAGCTGGGCGGGGACTGGGGTTCCTTCGACGAGGACGCGGCGATAGCCGCCATCCACCACGCCCGCGACCTCGGGGTCGACTTCTTCGACACCGCCCAGGCCTACGGTTTCGGGAAATCCGAGGCGCTGCTCGGGAAGGCGTTGCGCGAGGAACTCAAACGCGACCGCGACAACATCGTCATCGCCACGAAGGGCGGCATCAAGCCGCGTTCCGAACGCTCACGCGACTCCCGGCGCGAGTGGCTGACGCAAGGAATCGAGGACAGCCTCCGCTTCCTCGACGTCGACCACATCGACCTCTACCAGATCCACTGGCCCGATCCCGACGCGCCCGCCGAGGAGACCGCGGGGATTCTCCAGGAGTTCGTCGACGCGGGAAAGATCCGGCACATCGGTGTCTCGAACTACGACGCCGCGCAACTCGCCGCCTTCGACAAGACCCGCCCGGTCGAAACCCTGCAGCCGCCGTACCACCTGTTCCGCCGGGACATCGAGACCGACCCGCTGCCGTACGCGCGGGAGAACGACATCGGCGTGCTCGTCTACAGCCCGCTGGGGAGTGGCCTGCTCACCGGGGCCTTCACCCCGGAGACGACATTCGAGAAGACCGACTGGCGCTCGCGATCCTCGGCGTTCACCGGAGAGAACTTCCGGCGCAATCTCGCCGTCGTCGACAGGCTCAAGGAATTCGCCGCGGACAAGGGGATCTCGGTCGGTCAGCTCGCGATCGCGTGGACACTCGCCCAGCCGGGCGTGCACGTCGCGATCGTGGGCGCGCGCAAGGCGGCCAACATCGAAGCCAGCCTCGCCGCGGCCGATGTCGACCTGACCGCGGACGAGCTCGCGGAGATCGACCGGCTCACCGCCGACGCCGTCCCCGTGTCGGGCGCGAGCCCGGAAGGCATCGCTTAGAGCTTGAACTCGCTACCGTCCAAGGGAAGTGAGGCGCCGCCGGCCAGCACGGCGGCGTGCTCCGGTGAGGACGGGTCGACGACCGGGTTCGTGTTGTTCAGATGTGTATAGGCCCAACGCGGACCAGGCCGGAGTTTCGCGAGACTGCCGGTGATCGGCAGATGCCCCATCGCCAGTTGCGCGCCGTCCCCGACCTTGGCGCCGGTGGCCCCCGACATCTCGTCCGGCGCGTAGAAGGTCCCGTCCAGCAGTACCAGACCCGCGTCGCGCGTGAACTCGTCGAACCCGTCCGGCCAGTTCTTCAGGCAGGGCGCGTACACGAAGACGCCGCCGGTCCGGACGTCCTCGATCCGGTACGCCACCACCCAGGGACCGTCCTCCGTGGACGACCGTGCGTACTTCGGTCGTTTGTCGCTCACCGGAAGCACGCTCACCCGGAGTCCGTCGATGGCGATCTCCGACGTCGGCAACCAGTCCCAACCCCCGTAGCCGTCGATGATCGACCGTGCGGGGAATTGCCCGGACAGCGCGTGAAGCACCGCTTCCGGCGCCCACACCGGAAGTCCGCCGGCTTCCCGCAACATGAGCAGACCCAGCGAATGATCGAGCTCCGCGTCGGTGAGCAGCACGCCGCGCAGCGGGATCTCTCGCGGCCCCGGCCCGGCACGGAGCGGCGGCGTGGCGAGGATCTGGGCGCGGATGTCGGGGGACGCGTTGAGCAGGTACCAGCCCTTGCCGTCCGCGCTCACGGCGACGCAGTCCTGCGTCCGGGGCGGAGCGTCCGAAGTGCACAGTGCGCAGGCGCAGTTCCATTGCGGGAACCCGCCACCCGCCGCGGTACCGAGCAGGATCACCCTCATCGGGGCGCCCGCATGACCAGTTCGTCCGTGCGAGGCGGAGTGGCGAGAATGAGATCGACGACGTCGCGATGCGGGGAACGCGAGCACACCGGGTCCGTCGCGGCGGCGTCACCGGTGAGCTGGAACGCCTGGCACCGGCAGCCGCCGAAGTCGATCGAGCGCCGCTCACAGGTCCCACAGGTGTCCGGCATCCAGTCCTCGCCGCGGTAGGCGTTGAAGGAACTGGATTCGTACCAGATCCGGGCCAGCGGCATGTTTCGCACGTTGTCGAATTCCAGCGTCTCGATCGCGGTCGATGCCGGACACGGCAGCACGTCCCCGTTGGGGGCCACGGTCAGTTGCCGTGCGCCCCAGCCATACATGCACGGCTTCGGGTACTGCTCGTAGTAGTCGGCGACGACGTAGATGATCTCCATCCTGCCGCGCAACCGTTCGGTGGCCGCGCGCACGATCGGCTCGGCCTCGTCGAGCTGGCGTCTGCTCGGCATCAGGGCGTCGCGATTGCGCAGGGCCCAGCCGTAGTACTGCGTGTTGGCCAGTTCGAGCCGGTCCGCACCCATTTCTTCGGCCAGCGCGATGATCCCGGCCAGCTGGTCGTGGTTCTGCCGGTGCAGGACGACGTTCACCGAAAGCGGCAGACCCGCCTTCTTGATCAGTCCGGCGACGACCAGTTTCCGGTCGTGGGCCCGTGCGCCCGCGAGCCGGTCCGCGCGTTCGGCTGTCGCGCCTTGGACGGACAGCTGGATATGGGCGATGCCACGCTCGACGAGATCGTCCAATCTGGACTCCGTGAGCCCGAGACCGGACGTCACCAGGTTGACGTAGCAACCCAGTTTCGTGGCGTGCTCGACCAGGATGGGCAGATCCGGCCGGGCGAGTGGTTCGCCGCCGGACATGTGCACCTGGAGTACGCCGAGTTCCCGGGCCTGCGAGAGCACGGACAGCCAATCCTCTGTGGACAGTTCGTCTTCGCGGGCGAGCAGTTCGACCGGATTCGAGCAGTACGGGCAATGCAGCGGACAGCGATGGGTCAGTTCGGCCAGCATCCCCAGCGGCGGCGCGGCGGTGGAGGTGTTCAGGTCCATTCGACGATCCGCCGATCTCCCAGCCGGGACAGGACGTCCAGGATCTCTTCCTCGCGGACACCGGAATAACGCTCGCGCAGCGCGGCCGCGATCGCGGCGACGTCCGCCTCGCCGTCGCAAAGCCCGAGTACGGCGGCCGCCGTCGGATTCGGGACGAGCACACCTTCCGGGAAGAGCAGGACGTGTGTCTCCCTGGTCTGGTCATAGCTCAGCCGGACTCCGCGCCGCAGCCGCGGCACGGACCCGGTGGTGATGGTGGTCATCGCCGCTCCTCGGCCGCGGCGCGCTCGATGGCGTCGAGCATGGACCAGAGCACGTCGGTCTTGAACGACAGCGCGGCGATCGCCTTGTCCTGTTGCTCGCGGGTGACGGCGTGCCGCACCACGATGTCGAGCGTTCCTTTGCCTTCGCCCGAGACCTTGTCGATGCGATCGGTGAAGTAGGCGAGGTCTTCCTTGGCGATCCATGAGTAGTTCGCCAGCATGTCGGCGACCCGCCGTTGCATGAGATGGCCGGCGAACATTTCGGTCAGCCCCGAAGCGACCGCTTCGAGCCAAGGTTTCGTACGCGCGAAGTTCAGGTAGGCGTCGACGGCGAACCGGACGCCGGGGGCGACGTGCCGCTGATCTAGAACCTCTTCGCGGTCGAGCCCGACCGCGGTGCACAAGCGGAGCCAACGCTCGATTCCGCCGTCTCCGGCTTTCACTCCGTCGTGATAGACGATGCGGTCCAGCCACTCGCGGCGGATTTCCGGCAGCGGGCAGTTGCTGATGATCGCCGCGTCCTTCTGCGGGAGGACGCACTGGTAGTACCACCGGTTCGCGGCCCAGATCTTCAGCTCGTACTCGGAGAGTTCGCCGCCGTGCATCCGCTGATGGAAGGGATGCGTGCCCCAATAACGGTGCGAAAGCCCGCGCAAGGCCGCGATGAAGTCCGACGACGACATGAGGGACACCGTGCTGCCTCCAACGGCTCGCTGATCGGGACGGCGGCGCGGTGGTGGGGGACGGCCCCCACCACCGGATGCGAAATCAGTCCTCCATGCGGGCCGCGTAAGCGGTGACCTCCATGGGGGTTTCGTACTCGACGAAGTCGGGGGTGGTCCATACCTCGATGGTTTCGGTCATTTCCGCTCCTAACGTCCACATGGGATCGAACAGGGCCGAGCCCCGTCACCCTAGAAGCGGGCCGCCGATTCTGACCAGACGTAAGAGCCAAGTTCCGGGCGGGTTTTGTAAAGTTTCCTACCTATGGCCGATCGAGCCCTCCGATCGGTCACGCTCGGCGCACACAACGGTTAACGGAAAGCGCTTGCCTTAGCCCGTCCAGTGGTGCCCGTTTCGTCCCGTGGTGTGTTTGTATCCAACCCTACGGGTGTCCCCCGACCGCCCGTCATCCGCCGCCATCCGGGCTCCAGGGGTGTAGCTGAAGGAGGCGTCCCCATGTCCCTACGTCGTACTCTCGCCGCCACGTTCGCCGCCGCGACGGCCGTGTCGATCGCGGCTGTTCCGGCGGCGGCCGCCGAAGCGCCGTCCGTCCAGGCGATCAGACAGCTCGCGAGCGGGCTCAACCAGGCCTGGTCGATCGACTTCCTCCCCGACGGCACCGGCCTTTTCACACAGAAGGACGCCAAGACGATCAGCAAGATCGACAAGGCGGGCAAGGTCACCACGGTGCAGACCATTCCCGGGGTGAGCGTCACGGCGGAGGCCGGCCTGCTCGGCATCGCCGTCTCGCCTCAGTACGCCACCGACCAGACGGTCTTCATCTACTACACGACCAGTTCCGACAACCGCATCGCCAAGCTCAAGCTGGGGCAGCCGCCGACGCCGATCGTCACCGGCATCCCGCGCGGTTCGCAGTACCACCACGGCGGGCGGATCAGGTTCGGCCCGGACGGCTATCTCTACGCGGGCACCGGCGACGGCCAGAACGGCGCCAACGCGCAGGACAAGAACTCCCTCGGCGGCAAGGTCCTGCGGATCACCACCGACGGCGCGCCCGCGCCGGGCAACCCGTTCAACAGCCGCGTCTACTCCTACGGCCACCGCAACGTCCAGGGGCTGACCTGGGTGAACGGGCAGCTGTACAACTCCGACATCGGTGCGAACAAGCTCGACGAGCTGAACAAGATCGAGCCGGGCAAGAACTACGGCTGGCCGACCTGCGAAGGCCCGTGCAACACGGCGGGGATGACGAACCCGGTCAAGGCCTGGCCGACGTCCTCGGCGACACCGAGCGGGCTCGCGGCCTACAAGGGCTCGCTGTACATGGCCTCGCTCAAGGGCGGCACCTACAAGCTCGACCTCAGCGGCAACGGCGGCAAGCTCTGGACCAACCTCGGCCGTACGCGTGACGAGGTCGCGGGGCCCGACGGCCAGCTGTACACGATCACGCCGAGCGCCATCTACGTCTCCGACGGCAGCTAGCCCCGGCGGGAGTTGAGCTTGACGCATTTCGTCCTCTGAATGCGGTAGTTCAGCGTCGAACCACCGCATTCAGAGGACTAAACGCGCACCGAGTGTTCTAGTTCGGCGAGCGCGGTGTCGAGGTGGGTCAGGATGCGCTGCAGATGCGGGACACTCCGGCGGCAGCCGGTGATGCCGAAGTCGAGGTTGTCCCCGTTGCTGGTCAGCGTGATGTTCAGCGCCTGCCCGTCGAGCAGCACCGAAGCCGGGTAGATGCCGTCGAGCGACGCGCCGTTCCAGTACATCTGCTTGCGCGGCCCCGGCACGTTGGAGATCACCAGGTTGAACGGCGGTTTCGTGTTGTTCACGAAACCCGGGATCGGGGACACGCCGAGCTGGGCGACGTTGATCCCCGACAGCAGCAGCGTCTGCAGCGGCGTCAGTTCCGAGAAGAGCTTCTTCCCGTTGCGCATCGACGCGTTGATCGCCGCGAGCCGCGCGGCCGGGTCGGTCAGATGGGTGGCGAGGTTGCACAGCAGCGCGCCGATGTTGTTGCCCGCCGCGTCGCCGGTGTCCTTACGCCGCAAGGACACCGGGACCATCGCGGTCAGCGGCGCGTCGGGAAGCGCGTTCTGTTCGATCAGGTAGTCGCGCAGCGCGCCCGAGCACATCGCCAGCACGACGTCGTTGCGCGACACCCCGGCCGCGGTGGCGATCTTGCGCACCCTGTCGAGCGACCACGACTGCGCCGCGAACCGCCGGGCACCGCCGATCGGCACGTTGAACATCGTCTTCGGCGCCTGCGACGGCAGCGTCAGGGTGTGCTCCTGGAACGCCTCTCGCGCCACCTTCACCGCGGCGGGCGCGATGCCGGCGAGCTGGTTGAACGTCTTGCCGACGGTCCGGAACATCGAGGGGGACGCCTTGCCGTCGCGGCTGCCCTCGGGTTTGGGCCGGGACCCCCACGGCGGCGGGCAGTCGAGGTCGAACGGGTCGTCCGACAGCGTGCCCTGCAGATGCCGCAGTGCCGAAACACCGTCCATCAGCGCGTGGTGGATCTTGCTGTAGATCGCGAACCGGCCGTCCTGCAGACCCTCCACCAGGTGGATCTCCCAGAGCGGACGGTGCCGGTCGAGCAGGGTGCTGTGCCAGCGCCCGGTCAGTTCCAGCAGTTCGCGGATCCGGCCGGGCTGGGGCAGTGCCGAATGGCGGAAGTGGTAATCGAGCTCGAGATCGGTGTCGGTCGACCAGGCGAGGTGACCCGCGGTGTTGACCGGCCGGGCGGGACGGCGCCGGAACACCGAGCGCATGTTGTCGGAATCGAGCAGTTTCCGCCGGATGTCACGGAGATAGTCGTCGCCGGCGTCCTCGGGTTTCTTGAACAGTTGCAGTCCGCCGACGTGCATGGGATGTTCGCGCGTCTCCACGAGAAGGAACATCGAGTCGGTCACGGGCATGAACGGCATCGTCGGACCACCTTCCGCGCGGCGGCGTGCGAGCACGCCGGGTGCCAGAGTCTACGCACACCGAAACCACCATCTCACGCTTTAGGGTGGCTCACATGACGATCCCGACCGATCCGGAGACGGGCGAGTTCCGTCGATCCGCCAACCATTTCGACGCGCGCATCACCGCCGACGGCCGCGACGGCTGGCCGGTCGAGGCGGGAAGATACCGCTTGGTGGTGAGCCGGGCCTGTCCCTGGGCGAGCCGCGGGCTGGTCGTCCGGCGGCTCCTCGGCCTCGAGTCCGCGCTGAGTGTGGCCGTCGCCGACCCGATCCAGGACGACAAGAGCTGGCGGTTCACCCTCGATCCCGATGACCGGGATCCGGTACTGGGCATCAAGTACCTGGCCGAGGCCTACCACGCCGCCGACCCGCACTACCTCGGCGGGATCAGCGTTCCGGCCATTGTGGACATTCCAAGCGGGCGGCTGGTGACCAACGACTATCCGCGGATCACCTTGGATCTTTCCACCGAATGGACCAGTCTGCACCGCTCCGGCGCGCCGGAGCTGTATCCCGAGCGGCTGCGCGACGAGATCGACGCCGTCAACGCGGGCGTTTACACCGACGTCAACGCCGCCGTCTACCAGGCCGGTTTCGCGACCAAGCAGTCCGCGTACGAGGACGCGTACCATCGCCTCTTCACCATGCTGGACGTGCTTTCCGAACGACTCGAAAGGCAGCGTTACCTCGTCGGCGACACGATCACCGAAGCGGATATCCGCCTGTTCACCACGCTCGTCCGGTTCGATCCGGTCTATCACGGGCATTTCAAGTGCAACCGGAACAAACTGGCCGAAATGCCGGTGCTGTGGGCGTACGCCCGCGACCTCTTCCAAACGCCGGGCTTCGGTGACACCGTCGACTTCGACCACATCAAGCGGCACTACTACGCGGTGCACGAGCAGGTGAACCCGACGCGGATCGTCCCACTGGGACCGGACCTGTCCGGCTGGGCGGCCCCGCATCACCGGGAGCAGCTGGGCGGGCGCCCGTTCGGCGACGGCACACCGCCGGGACCGCCGCCCGAGGACGAACGGATCGGGGACACGGATGGAGCCATTTCCTGAACGCGCCGACGTCGTCGTGATCGGCGGCGGCATCATCGGGGTCGCCTGCGCGTACCGGCTCGCCGCCGCCGGGGTCTCGGTGCTGCTGCTCGAACGCGACAGCCTGGGCGCGGGCTCGACGGCGAAGGCGGCGGGCGGGATCCGGTCGTCGTTCACGACCAGGGTCAACATCGAGATCGGGCTACGCGGCTTGGCCGAGTACGCCTCCTTCGCCGAGACGTACGGGACCGAGATCGACTTCCGTCGCGACGGGTACCTGTATCTGGTCACCGATCCCGCGGACCTGCCCGAATTCGAGCGCTGTGTCGACCTGCAGAACTCCTACGGCGTCCGCAGCAGGCTCGTCGAACCGGCCGAAGCGCGGCGGTTCTCCCCGCTGATCGACACCGAAGGCGTGGTCGCGGCGCTGTGGTCGCCGGAGGACGCGAAGGCCACGCCCGACTCCGCGGTCCAGGGCTACGCGCGGGCGGCCCGCGGGCACGGCGCGGTGCTGAAGACCGGCGTCGAGGTGATCGGGATCGAACGCGACGGCGACGAGATCACCGGCGTCCGGACCAGCGACGGCATCGTGTCGACGAACGCCGTGGTCTGCGCGGCGGGCGCCTGGTCGGGGCGGGTCGGCGAGTTCGCGGGCGTCGATCTCCCGGTCCGGCCGTTCCGGCGGCAGGTCGTGTTCACCGGACCGATCGCGGACCTGCCCGTGTCCGTACCGTTGACCATCGAGATGCCGTCGGCGTTCTACTTCCACCGCGAGGGCCTCGGTCTGGCGATGTCCTTCTGCGACGGTGACGGCGACCCCGGTTTCGACACCCGGTACCAGCCGGGCGACTGGCTGCCGAAGCTCGCCGAGATCGCCGCGCGGCGGGTGCCCGCCGTGCTCGGCGCGGGGATCCGCAGCGGTTGGGCGGGGCTGTACGAAGTCACCCCCGACCGCAACCAGATCGTGGGCGAAAGCGTCCAGGTGTCGAGGTTCTTCTACGCGACCGGGTTTTCGGGGCATGGGTTCCAGATGGGCCCGGCCGTGGGGGAGATCGTGCGGGACCTCTACCTGGGGAGGGCCCCGAGTATCGACATCACCGCGCTCGACGTCCGGCGCTTCGCCGACGTCCGGGCCGTGACGAGGGAGCACAACATTGTCTGAGGGAATGGTCGAGGTCACCACCGAGGCGGAACTGCGTGAGATCCTGCCGCCGCCGCTGGAGCGCACCGCGAACAAGGCGCGGCCGAAACTGCACGACATGGACCGGCGGTGGCTCGCGGAGTCGCCGTTCGTGCTGATCGCGACGTCGGCGGCGGACGGCACCTGCGACGTCTCGCCGAAGGGCGACCCCGCCGGGTTCACGCTGGTACTGGACGACACGCGGATCGCGATCCCGGAGCGCCCCGGCAATCGTCGCGCCGACGGCTTCCACAACGTGCTGTCGAATCCGCACGTCGGGCTGATCTACCTCATTCCCGGGCGCGGGGACACGCTGCGGATCAACGGACGGGCGCGGCTGGTCCGGGAGGCGCCGTTCTTCGACGACATGATCGTGAAGGGCAACCGGCCGAAGCTCGCGCTGGTCGTCGACATCGACGAGGTCTTCCACCACTGTCAGAAGGCCTTCATGCGGTCGAAGCTTTGGGAGCCCGAGACGTGGACGCCCGACGCGATGCCGTCCCGCGCGGTCATCTCCAAGACCTTCGAGCGTCCGGAAGACAGCATCGCTGAGCTGGAGGCCTACTACGCTCCCGCCGCCTACTCGGCCGGTTTGTACTGACACCGCGAGCGATGGTTGCTGGATCGTTGAACGATCTGGCACTATCGGCGGGGTGCCTTCACCCACCGGAGCCCAGCATCTCGCCGACGCGCTGACCGCTCTGGGGACCGAAGTCGTCTTCGGTCTCCCCGGGGTGCACAACCTGCCGTTATGGGAGGCGCTGGCCGATACGGACATCCGGCTCGTCGGGGTCCGGCACGAGCAGACGGCCGGGTACGCGGCCGACGGTTACGCCCGCGCGACCGGGAAACTCGGCGTCGCGCTGGTGACCACGGGGCCCGGCGCGGCGAACACGCTCGCCGCCGTCGGCGAGGCGATGGCCTCCGCGGCGCCGATCCTGGTCATCGCGACGGACATCCCGTCCACGCTGCGGCGTCCCGGCGTGGTCCGCGGCGTCCTGCACGAGACGTCGGATCAGCAGGCGATGTTCGCGCCGGTCACGAAGGCGGGGTTCACCGTCCAGAGTGCCGACCAGGTCGCCGCCACCCTGCACCGCGCGGCCCGGCTCGCGCTCCAGCCGCAGAGCGGCCCGGTCTACGTCGGTATCCCGACCGATTTCCTGTCGCAGCGGACACCGGCCCGCCGTCCGCCCCGGTCGCACGCGCGACCGCCCGAGATCCCGGATCTCAGCGAGGCCGAGGCGTTGCTGGCCACCGCGGAGCGGCCGCTGATCTGGGCGGGCGGCGGCGCGTTGCGGGCCGAGGCCGGTGAGGTGATCGGCAAACTCGCCGAACGGCTGGCCGCGCCGGTGCTCACGACGTTCGGGGCTCGCGGGCTCCTGTCGGTCGATCACCCCTGTCTCGCTCCGAACCCGGTGCACGCGCCGGAGGTCGGCGCCCTGTGGGACGAGGCCGACGTCGTCCTCGCCATCGGCACCGACTTCGACGGGCTGATGACGCAGAACTGGTTGATGCCGAAGCCGAAGAAGCTCATCGCGATCAACGTCGACCCCGACGACGCGGCCAAGAACTACCAGCCGGACATCACACTGGTCGGCGACGCCCGCGCGCTCACCGAGGCCCTGAAAGTCGAGGAACGGCCAGGTATCGCGGCCCTCGTCGGCAGGCTCGCCAAGGTCTCCGCGCGGGTCCGGCGGCGGATCAAGGAAGAGGAACCGCAGGCGGCGGATCTGCTGTCCACTTTGGACGAGGTGTTGCCGCAGGACGCCGTCGTGGTCGCGGACATGTGCGTGGCCGGATACTGGATCGGCGGCTTCCACCGCGTCCGCGCCCCGCGCAAGCTCGCCTATCCGATGGGCTGGGGCACACTCGGCTACGGGTTCCCGGCCGCGCTCGGGGCCGGGGCGGCCGGCGCCGGCCGCGCCATCTGTGTCAGCGGGGACGGCGGTTTCCTGTTCGCCTGCGGTGACCTCGCCACGCTGGCGCAGGAACAGCTGCCGGTCACCGTGATCATCGTCGACGACGGCGGCTACGGGATGCTCCGCTACGACCAGGACAGGGCCGGGCTGCCTCGACGCGGCGTCGACTGGGACAGCCCCGATTTCGTCGGTCTCGCCCGCTCGTTCGGGGTCCACGCGGACCGCGTCTCCGGCTTCGGGCGCGCTTTCCGGCGGCTGCTCGGCGAGTTCGTCGAGTCCGACGAGCCGAACGTGCTGGTCGTCCGGGCGAAGATGACACCGCCGCTCAACACGTCTCCTCGGTGGTATCGCAAGGAATCTTCGTGACCGGGCTCCGGGTCGGCGTGGACATCGGCGGGACGTTCACCGATCTCTGCGTGCTCGACGAAACCGGTGTCGTCGCCGTCGGCAAGGTGCTGACGACGCACGACGAGCCCGCCCGCGCGGTCGAAGAGGGTCTGAAAAGGACACTCGCCGACGCCGGGCTGGCCGCGGCCGACGTCGAGCAGTTCGTGCACGGCACCACGCTCGTCACGAACGCGCTGATCGAACGCAAGGGATCCCGCACCGCCCTGCTGGCGACCGCCGGCTTCCGTGACGTGCTGGAGATGCGGCGCGAACATCGGTACGAGCTGTACGACCTGCTCATCGAACTTCCCGCCCCGCTGGTCCCGCGGCACCTGCGGTTCGACGTCCCCGAGCGGATCCTCGCCGACGGGATCGTCCACACCGGACTGGACGAAGAGCATGTCGCGCGCCTCGGCCGCGAGCTCGACGCCCGCGGGATCGACGCGGTGGCGATCTGTTTCCTGCACGCCTTCACCAATCCGGCGCACGAACGACGGGCGGCCGAGGTACTCCAAGACGTCGCACCGCGACTGCGGATCGCGCTGTCGAGCGAGGTCGTCCCCGAGATCCGCGAGTTCGAACGCACCTCCACCACCGTCGCGAACGTCTACGTTCAGGACCTCACCGAACGCTATCTGCGTGACCTGGAACGGCGGTTGCACGAGGCGGGGGTGCGGCCGTCGCCGCACATCATGCTGTCCAACGGCGGGATCGCGACCGTCGACACCGCCGCGCGCTACCCGATCCGCATCCTGGAATCCGGTCCCGCGGGTGGGGCGCTCGCCGCGGCCGCCATCGGTGCCGCTGCCGGTGTCGAGGATCTACTGGCCTTCGACATGGGTGGCACCACGGCCAAGTTGTGCATGATCTCCGGCGGCGCGCCGCTGGTGACGCACGAGTTCGAAGTGGACCGGAAGTACCGGTTGCTGCCGGGCTCCGGGCTGCCGGTCAAGGTCCCGGTCACCGACATGATCGAGATCGGCGTCGGCGGCGGCTCGATCGCCCGGATCGACGCGCTCGGCCTGCTCACCGTCGGCCCGGATTCGGCAGGTTCCGAACCGGGCCCGGTCTGCTACGGACGAGGCGGCACCGAGCCGACCGTGACCGACGCCGATCTCGTGCTCGGCTATCTGGATCCCGCGTATTTCCTCGGCGGCGGAATGGCTTTGGACGCCGTGGCCGCGCGCGAAGCCATCCGGTCGAAGATCGCCGGACCGCTCGGAGTCAGTGTCGAAGAGGCCGCCTGGGGTATTCACACCAGCGTCAACGAGGACATGGCGAACGCGGCGCGCGTGCACGCCGTCGAACGCGGCAAGGATCCGGCGAAGCTGCCGATGTTCACCTTCGGTGGTGCCGGGCCGGTGCACGGCGTCGGTGTGGCGCGAGCGCTCGGCGCGCCCGAAGTCGTCGCGCCACCCGCGGCCGGAGTGCTGAGCGCGGCGGGTTTCCTCACCGCGCCACTGGCCTTCGATTTCGTCCGTTCGGCGCGCGCGGCGGTCCTCGATCTCTCTTGGGAGCAAGTGGAGGCACTGTTCGCCGAGATGGAGGCCGAGGGCGCGAAACTGCTGGAGAAGTCCGGTGTGGACGGTGTGAAGGTGACACATCGACGGGTCGCCGAAATGCGGTATTCCGGTCAGGGCTACGAGATCCGCGTACCGGTCGAGAGCGGGAACTGGCCGGAGTCGCTGATCGACGCGTTCACCGAGACCTACCGGAAGCTATATCGACGGACTGGCCCGGACGTCGCGATCGAGGTGCTCAACTGGCGGGTCGTCTCCACCGGCCCGGCACCCGAAGTCACCTTGAAACTCGCGGGCACGGTGGCCGGGGGAGACGCGCGCAAGGGGAGCCGTCCGGCGTATTTCCCGGCCTCGGGTGGTTATGTCGACACGGCGGTGTTCGACCGGTATCGGCTCAAGCCCGGTGACAGCGTCGAGGGTCCGGCCATCGTCGAGGAACGTGAGTCCACTGTGGTCGTTACGCCCGGTGCTCGGTGCGTGGTCGGTGAGGACGCCAGTCTGGTGGTGACGGTATGAGCGTCGACCCGATTCTGGTGGGAGTGCTGGGAAACCGGCTGCATTCGATCCTGGCCGAACAGCAGAACGCGCTCGTCAACACGGCGTTCTCTTCCGTGGTGCGGGAATCGTTCGACCTCGCCTGCGCGGTGTTCGACTCGCGTGGCGAGATGATCGGCCAGTCCGTCGGCGGGACCCCCGGCCACATCAACGCGATGGCGACCGGAATGCACCACTTCGTCGCCGCCTATCCGCCGGAGACGCTGGAGCCGGGCGACGTCCTGCTCACCAACGATCCCTGGCAGACCGCGGGGCAGATCAACGACATCACCGTGGCCACGCCGGTGTTCCTGCGTGGACGGCTGGTCGCCTGGTTCGCTTCCTGTTGTCACGCACCGGATATCGGCGGACGGCTGGTCTCGGCCGAGGCCAGCGAGGTCTTCGAAGAGGGCCTGCGCCTGCCGATCATGAAGTTCTTCCGCGCGGGCGAGGTCAACGCGGATCTGGAATCGGTGATCAGGGCGAACGTCCGCACCCCGGAGGAGACCATCGGGGACCTGTACGCGCAGGTCACCGGTAACGAGGTCGGCGCCGCGAGTTTGGTGCGGCTACTGGAGGAATTCGGCCTCGATTCGCTCGACGACGTCGCCGCGGAGATCATGAACCGCTCCGAGCGCGCACTGCGGGACGCTCTGGCGAAACTGCCGGACGGCACGTACACCAGCGAACTGGTGACCGACGGCTTCGACGACGAAGAAGTCGTCCTCAAGGTCACCGTGACCATCGACGGCGAAGACATCCACCTCGACTTCGGCGGATCGTCACCGCAAAGCCGTCGCGGGATCAACGTCGTCCTCAACTACACGCGGGCGTACGCCTCGTTCGCCGTCAAGGCGGCGATTTCCCCGGAAGTGCCGCACAACGCGGGTTCGTTCCGGCCGGTGCACGTCACCGCGCCAGAGGGATCGGTGCTCAACTGCACCCCGCCCGCTCCGGTGGCGTCCCGGCATCTGATCGGGCATTTTCTGCCGTCCCTGCTGCTCTCCGCGCTGCACGAAGCGTTGCCCGGCAACGCCTTGGCGCACAGCGCGGACGCGTTGTGGATGACCATCTGGCGCGGCGTCGGCGCGGCGGGTGAGGAGTTCATGCTCAACGTCTTCCAGACCGGGGGAATCGGCGCACGGGCCACCAAGGACGGACTGAACACCACCGGTTTCCCCAGCGGTCTGCGGTCGACGCCTACGGAGGTCATCGAGACGATGGCGCCGCTGGTGCAGCGCGAGCGCGTGCTGCGCACGGACTCCGGCGGTGCGGGAAGGTGGCGCGGCGGCCTCGGCCAGTGCACCACCATGGCAGCCCGCGGCGAGATCACATGGAGTGTCAACGGGAACGTCGATCGGGTGCTTCGACCGGCGTCCGGAGTGGACTCGGGGCATGATGGGGCCGCGGGCCGGTTCGGGCTCTCCGGTGGAGCCGACCTGCCGTCGAAGAGCCGGGTGAGCCTGCGGCCGGACGACGTCGTGGACGTGATCCTGCCCGGAGGTGGTGGGTACGGCGACCCGTTCGAACGGGAGCCGGAGGCCGTACTCGCCGACGTCGTCGACGGCTACGTCTCCGTGGAAGCCGCGCGCGAACTGTACGGCGTCGAAGTCACCTATCACGGAGAACCCGGAGCACTGGTCCGGCTTCCGGAGGACTACACAGCGGTTTCGTCGAGAGGGAGAAAATGAGCATGGGTCGGCTGGCCGGTAAGGTCGCGGTGGTCTTCGGCGGGGCGAGGGGTATCGGTCTCGCCACCGTGAAGGAGTTCGTCGCCGAGGGCGCGACCGTGTTCTCCAGCGATATCCGCGAACTCGCCGAGCCCGTCGAAGACGTCCGGCATTCCACTTTGGACGCCACCGACGAAGAACAGGTCGACGACTTCGTACGCGGCGTGCTCGCCGAGGCGGGCCGGATCGACGTACTGTTCAACAACGTCGGCATCCACCTGGGGAAGCCCCTGTCCGACACCACGCTCGCGGAATTCGACAACATCTTCGCGGTGAACGTCCGCGCCGCGTTCCTTGGCACGCGGGCGGTATTGCCGCATATGATCGAGCGGAAGGCAGGCAGCATCGTCACGACGTCGTCCAACGGCGGCGTGATGGGCCGCCCCGGCGACCCGGTGTACAACGCCACCAAACACGCGCTGGTCGGCATGATGAAATCGATCGCCGTCGCGCACGCGCATCAAGGGATCCGCGCGAACACGGTCAACCCGGGCGCGATCGACACCGACATGCTGCGCGGAGTCCTTGCCTCGCCGGAGGAATTCGAGGCGAAACAACACCAGCTGACCGCGAGCACCCCGGCCGCGCGGGTCGGCGAGGCGTGGGAGGTCGCGAAGGCCGTCGTCTTCCTGGCGAGCGACGAATCCCGGTTCATCAACGGGGTCGCGCTCCCGATCGACGGCGCCAAGGCCGCCGGTGCCATGCCGGGAAACCGGTACAGTCTCGACTTCGAACTCGGTGTCAGGTAACGCCATGCCCACTCCTGCCGCCGAGGAGACGCTGGCCCGTGACCGGCCCCTGCTCGAACGGAGCGGGACAGCCGAACGGGTCGCCGAGATCCTTCGCCAGCGCATCACCGAAGGTGTCTTCCCGCCGGGGTCACGGCTTTCCGAGCCGTCGATCAGCGCCGCGCTCGGCGTCTCGCGCAACACTTTGCGGGAGTCGTTCCAGTTGCTGGCCCACGAGCGGCTCGCGGTGCACGAACTCAACCGCGGCGTGTTCGTCCGGGAGCTGACCGCGCAGGACATTTCGGATCTCTACGTCATGCGGCGGGTCACCGAATGCGGTGCGTTGCGCCGCGCGTCCGAACTGTCCACTGTGGATCTTTCCGACGTCGTGGAGGCGGTACGGAAAGGTCATGCCGCGGCGGACGAAGGAGACTGGCAGGCCGTCGGGACCGCGAGCATCGCGTTCCATCAGGCGCTCGGCGATCTGGCAGGCAGTGAGCGGGTCAGTACGACGATGCGTCAGGTGCTGGCGGAGACGCGGCTCTTCTTCGTGCTGGCGGAGAACACGCGCGCGTTCTTCGAGCCGTTCCTGGAGCGGCACGAGCGGATCGTGCGCGATCTGGAACGAGGCCGGTTCGGGCCCGCCGAGACGGCGCTGGAGAAGTACCTACGGGACGCGGAGAAGCAGTTGCTGGCGGCTTACGACCGCCGGTGACAGACCGGACAGGTTCGCGGCGCGAAGTGTGCACGATGGAGTGTTCGCGTCACGGCCGGATCCGGGTGAGGATGGGGGCACGAACACAAGGAGGAAGACATGGTGTCGTCGGCATCCGCGCACAATCCGCTGTGGCACCCTTTCGCGGACATGGGAGCGGTCGACGGCGACCGGCTGGTCATCACCCGCGGTGAGGGTTCCTACGTCTGGGACGACGAGGGGAAGCGGTACTTCGACGCGACCGCCTCGCTCTGGTACGCGAACTTCGGGCATGGGCGCGAGGAGATCGCGCGGGCCGTCGCGGACCAGTTGCGGACGCTCGATTCGTACAACCTGTTCGGCTACAACGCCAACGAGCCCGCGCTGAAACTCGCCGAGCGGGTCTCCGCGCTGGCACCGGAACCGGGCTCGAAGGTGTTCTTCGGTTCGGGTGGCGGTGACGTCATCGACACCGCGGTCAAGATCGCCCGGTCGCATTTCGCGCACACCGGGCGGCCGGAGAAGGTGCACGTCATCGGGCGGACGCAGGGGTACCACGGCACCCACGGTTTCGGCACGGCCGTCGGCGGTATCGCCGCCAACGCGGCGGGCTTCGGGCCGCTGCCGGGGGACATCTCGCACGTGCCGTACGACAGCGCCGAAGCGCTCGAAGCGGAGATCCAGCGGGTCGGTCCGGAGCGGGTCGCGGCCTTCTTCTGCGAACCGGTGATCGGCGCGGGCGGGGTCCTGCTGCCGCCGGACGGGTACATCGAGACGGTCGCCGAGATCTGCCGCAAGCATGGCGTGCTGTTCGTCGCGGACTGCGTGATCGCCGCTTTCGGGCGGCTGGGGACCTGGTTCGGGATCGACCGGTGGGCCGTGAAACCGGACATGATCACCACCGCCAAGGGCATCACCGGCGGGACGATCCCGCTGGGCGCGCTGATCGTCGCGCCGAGGGTGGCCGAGCCGTTCTTCACCGGCAAGCCGGGCGCGCCGGTGCTGCGGCACGGCGCGACGTATGCGGGACATCCGGTCGCCTGCGCCGCGGGGAACGCGACGCTGGACATCTACGAGCGTGACGGGCTCATCCCACGCGGCCGGGAACTGGAGAAACCGCTGGCGGACGCGCTTTCCGGACTGGCGTCGCATCCGCTGGTCGCCGAGGTGCGGGCCGGGCTCGGCTTCCTCGCCGCGGTGGAACTGAAAAGCGACTTCCTCTCCTCCGACGCCGGCGCGCCGAACCGGCTGCAGCGGACGGCTCGGGAGGAGGGTGTCCTCGTGCGGAACCTGGCGAAGGGGATCGCGGTCTCACCGCCGTTGATCGCGGGGGAGGCCGAACTGGACCTGCTCGCCTCGGCCCTGCCTCGCGCACTGGACCGGCTGGTTTAGGCCGCCGCAAGTCCCGCCCAGAGTCCTTGCGTGTGCAAGTACCGCGATCAGAGGACGAAACGCGGCGGGGCGGCATCACCTGGAAGTCATCCGCCATACCGGCACGTTGACGACCCGCCCCGACATTTCCGGGAACTCATGCCCGCCGACCACGGTGAACCGCCACTTGTCGACCCCGCCACCGATGATCTCGGCGTAGCGCCGGGCGCCGTCCGCGTTGGCGAAGCGGACCTGCTGGCCATTGGTGAGATGGGTGATTTTGACCGCCATCCGTGCCTCCTGTCGTTCCGGTGCCGGCCCGCGGAGCTTCCCCCTCCGGGGCCGGCGCGCACAGTAGAACACATGTTCGATAAAGGTGGCCAATCGAGTCCCCCGCCCGGGGTATCCCTGGGTCAGCGGCGCACCTTGAACCGCAGGTGGAGGACCCCTTCGCCCTGGATGACCACATGCGGATCCTCCAGCAGATGCTGACCGTCGATGCGGCCGAAGTAGCGCTTCCCCGAGCCGAAGACGATCGGCACCACGTCCATCGCCACTTCGTCCACGAGGCCTGCAGCGAGGATCTGACCGCCGACGTCGCCGGCGTTCACGGCGACGAGCCGGTCTCCTGAGAGCTCCTGTGCCTTGTCGATGGCCGCCGTCACGTCGTCGACGAAATGGTAGGACGCCTCGGGGTGCCAGCCCTCGGGTTTGGGCCGGTGCGACACCACGACCACGTGGTCGCCCGTCGGCGGCCGCCCCGCCCAGCCGTTCACCAGGTCGAACAAGGTGCGGCCCATCACGATCGTGCCGATCGCAGTCCACGTCGACCGGACGTACTCGGCCGACGCCTTCGAAACCTTGAAGGGGCTCCCGGATCCGGAATGGTCGAACTCGTCGTCACCCTCGATCGGGGTGTCCCCGTTGAAGTACCACTCGTGGAGTGACCCGACGTCGTCGTTCTTGTCGGCGATGAAGCCGTCCACCGACACCACGTTGTGCATGATTACCGAGCCCACAGCGTCTCCTCGAGTCTCTTGCGTGTTCGCTTCCGATCTTTCCGGCTCGTCGGCGACGCAGGGCCAGGTATTCCGTCGGGGTGTGGCCGGTGAAGTCCTTGAACTCCTTGCCGAAGTGGGCTTGGTCGAAGTATCCCGCCGCGTGGGCGTACTCCGACCAGTCGATCGGGCGCAGGGTGTCCACGGAATTGATCAACCGGGCGAACCGGTAGCTCCGGGCCAGCCGCTTCGGGGTGTGATCCCGACATGAGCCTTGAACTGCGCGGCCAGGTGATTGACGCTCACTCCGGCGGCCTCGGTCAGCGCGCCGACCGCGACGGCGCCGTGGGAGGTCTCCAACCGCCCGCCTGTGTGCTGGACCAGTTCCAGGCCGCGTGAAGGTGCTTCGGCGAGTCGCGATCGCAGTTCGTCTTCCACCGCCCGCAAGGTCGCGGTCGGCGAGACGAGGTCGCCGATCCGGTCGACGGAGCGTCGCCAGACCGCGTCGACGGGCACCCATCGGTTCCGCAGTTCGGCGGGCGGCACGGAGACGAACGGCGAGATCCCCCACGGTTTGAAATGCACCCCGACGAGCCGCACCCGTGCCGGGTATTCGACGAGGAAACGCCTGGTCCACACGCCCATGAAGCATCCGTCGGAGAACACGGCCGACGGCACCGACGGATCGGAATCCCACAGGCCTGCCGGCTCGCCGAGATTGAGGAACAGATGGGCCGACGGCATGGGCGGGACGTTCATCCGGCGATGGCGCGGGACCCCGGTCAGGCAGTAGATGTCGTCGATGAACCGGTCGAGCGGCGGGGCGGGCACCTGGCCGACGTAATCCATGGATTCAGTGTGGCCGAGCCGTCATCGCCGCATGGTCACCCTCGGCCAGGCGTCCAGCCCACGGGCGATTTCGTGGGCGCGGATGGCCCGCAATCCGTCGGTGAGATCCTGTTCGCCGAGTGTCACGAAGCCGAGCCGGGAGTAGTACGGCGCGTTCCACGGCACCTCGGCGTACGTCGTCAGCGTCAGCCCCGCGAGACCTTCCCGTGCCGCCCAGTCCGCGGCGTGCTCGATCAGCCGCCGTCCGAGGCCCTGCCGCGCGTGGTCCGGATGGACCGACACCTGTTCGACATGGCCGTGGCCGTCGACGACCTCGGCGAGGAGATACGCCACCGGTCCGTCGTCGCCGTCACAGACCCAGGCCCGGCCGTCGTTCTGGTAGACCGCGAGCTCCGCGAGCGAAAACGGGTCGTCGTCGGCGATCGCGGCCATGCCGAGCGCGCGGAACGGTTCGCCCGCGGCGCGTTCGATCTCCTGGAGCGCGGGCAGGTCTTCGGGGACGGCGAGTCGGACCACGGCTCCAGTTCTACTCGCCGCCGTCACCGGGCGCGCGCGAATTATCGCCGCGTCAGAGGGAAAACGACGAAACGGCCCGGTGGATCCTGCCTGCGTACGACTGGAGCTTGACGATGGCGGCGCGTTTCGCGTCGTCGCCGATCCGGGTGGCCGGGGCGGCGAGGCTCAGCACCGCGGGCCGGTGCCCGGTGCTCGGGATCGGCACCGAACACGACCAGACGCCGTCGTCCAGTTCGCCCCAGCTGACCGCGTATCGGTTGACACCGGCGCGTTTGACCTCTTCCCGCACACTCGGGCCGCGACGCTGGGTGATCGACGAAAGCCGTCTCTCGCGTTCGCCTTCCGGCAGCATGGCGAGCAGCATCTTGCCCGACGCGCCGGCGCCGAGCGGGACGGAATGGCCGGGCTGGAACGTGAACCGCATCGCGCGTTCGCATTCGACCCGGTCCGCGCAGACCGCCGAATCGCCGAAATGCTGGAACAGCAGGACCGTCTCGCCCAGTTCGCGCGCCGCTTCTTCCATCGTCGGACGCGCCAGCCGCGCGAGGTCGTTGGCGAGCTGGGCGGCCCGCGCGAGCGGCATCACCTGGCTCGTCACGTGATAACGGCCGGTCTTGCCCTCCTCCAGAAGCTGGAGTTCCTTCAGCAGCGCGACATAACGGTACGTCGTGGCGACCGGGGTGCCGATCCTCTCGGCGAGTTCGGCGACGCTCGCGTCACAGCGGCGTTCGGAGAACGAAAGCAGGAGTTGCAGGACTTTGCGTGAACTGCTGGCGCCGGGGGTGCGTTTCGGGGGAGTGGTGGCGTCCAGGGATCGTGCGGCAGTCGTCATCTCGACCTCTCGCCGGGGCAATCACAAAGAGTCAAGAAAGTAGCACATTGTGTGAATTGCGGACCAGGGTCTTTGGTCCATGAACAAGCGGACTTCTTGCTAGGTTCGAATCATGGAAAAGCCATTGACCGGGCAGATCGGAAATGAACCGCCCGGAGACGATCGAGGAGACCGCGGCGCTCGTCGACGAAGCGGGCGGACGTGGGATCGCGGTCGCGGTAGACCATTTGGAGGCAGTGGAAGTCCGTGAGCTGGTGGCACGGATCGACACCGAGCAGGGCGCGCTGCACGTCCTGGTCAACGACATCTACGGGGCACCCGTCGAATGGAACAAAACAGTCTGGGAGTCCACTTTGGACACCGGGTTGCGGACCTTGCGGCTCGCCATCGACACGCACGCCATCACCAGCCATTTCGCGCTCCCGCTCATGATCAGGGAACCGGGCGCGCTGGTCGTCGAGGTCAACGACGGGACCACCGAGTACAACTCGGGCAACTACCGGGTTTCGTTCTTCTACGATCTCGCCAAGACCGCGGTGAATCGGATGGCGTTCGCGCTCGGCCACGAATTGGAACCGTACGGCGGTACCGCGGTGGCGGTCACGCCGGGCTGGTTGCGTTCCGAGGCGATGCTCGACGCTTATCGGGTCACCGAAGAGAATTGGCGGGACGCGACGAAGGTGCAGCCGCATTTCGCCATTTCTGAAAGCCCGGCGTTCGTCGGCCGGGCGGTCGCGGCACTGGCCGGTGACCCGGAGGTGACCCGCCGGAACGGGAAATCGGTTTCCAGCGGCGAATTGGCGAAGGAATACGGATTCACCGACCTCGACGGCAGCCGTCCCGACTGCTGGCGCTATCTCGTCGAGGTCCAGGACCCGGGCAAACCGGCGGACGTCACCGGTTATCGCTAGCCGTGCGTCGCAGGAACGGCGTGAGCAGGCCTGGCGCGGCCTGCTCCGCCATCGCCAGTCCGGCCGATTCGCCGACGTCGACCACCTGATAGCCGCCCCTGCCCGCCGCGATCGGGGCGGTCACGGTGATCAACCCGGCGCGACGCTGGAAGAACGAGCGGCTGACGACGATCCCGGTGACCCCTTCGCGCCGGATCGCCACGGTCGCCCGCGCCAGCGAACCGGAGCGGCTGACCAGGTACCGCCCGACGATCGCGTGGCCGAGATTGCGGTAGCGATCCCAGCCGACGAGCGCGGCGAACGGCACCAGGCCGAGCGCGACCTGCCACATCCAGCCCGGCAGGAAATCGATCCACGCCAGGCCGAACAGCGCCGCCGCGAGGATCAGCACGCCGCCGACGGCCCGGGTGAGCCGCCGGGTCAGCGCGCGCCTCGGATGCCGGTTCAGCGGCACGGTGGCCGGGTCGAAGTTCTCCCGCAGCACCTCGGCCGCGACCTCGTGGACCCGGCCGACCGGCGCGGGCGGCAGCAGGAGACCGCCGCCCTTGTCCCCGCCCTTGCCCTCGCGCAGCCCGCCCGCGATCGCGATGAGCCGCGCCCCGCCCGCGATCCGCAGCGGCAACGGTTCCTTCACCTCGACGCCGCGAAGCCGGTCCTCTTCGATGGACACCGAACGCGTGGTGATCAGCCCGCGCCGGACGTGCAAGGTGCCCTCCGTTTCCCGGGTGAGCTTGAAGTTCCAGAACGAAAGGACGTAGCCGCCAATGGACAGCAGCGAGACGACGACCAGCAGGACGGCCGCCGCGACGACGACGATCAGCCAGACCGCGGTACCGGCCAGCCCGTCGAGGAGTTCCCGCAGCGGGCCGACGTTCTCCGGCGCGATGTCCAGCTGATGCGCGAAATGCCAGACCGTGGCGAACACCGCGCCCACCACGGCGAGCCCGGACAGCGTGAACGGCGCGTACCGAAGCCATTTCCGGTCCACCTCCGCCACGACCTGCTCCGGCGGCGGCGAGGACTCGGATTCGGTGACGACTTCCTTGCGGTGCAGGAGAACCGTGCGCAGCCGGTGCGCCTCGGTCGCGCTGACGGCATCGAGCACCAGCTGGTCGGAGCCCTGGCCGTGCGAATGCCGTCCGGTGCCGATGCGCACGGCGCTGAGGGAGAACAGGCGGTGCTTCGGTTCCGAGGTGACGTCGACCGTGCGCACGCGGTCCAGCGGGATGGCGCGATGTTTGCGCAGCAGCAGGCCCGTCGTCCATTCCACCTGGCCGTCGGCCACGCGATACCGCGACGTGAGCACGTGCGAGATCCCGACCAGCACGGTCACCGCGGTGATGCCCAGCCCGATCCACTCCCAGCCGTTGCCCCGGCCGAGGATCACCGTCCCGATCAGCACCGGCAGCGATTTGACGACGTCGAGCACCGGCCGGATCAGCAGCATCCGGCGGTCGAGGCGATGCCACTGCTCCAGTTCGGCTTCCGGAGCCGTGTCGATGGTCATGTCGCGTCGCCAGGGGTGGCTTGAGTGGTCTTCGTGAGTTCCGCGGCCAGCGCCAGCGCTTCGGTGTGGTCGAGACCGGCGATCTTCACCGGACCCGAGGCCGACGCCGTGGTCACGGTGATCTTCGCCAGCCGGAACAGCTGCTCGACCGGGTCACGTTCGATGTCGACGGTCTGGATCCGTGAGATCGGCGCGATCCGCCAGTCCTGTTTGAGCCAGCCTTCCTGGGTGTACACGGCCTCGCCGGTGACCTCCCAGCGGTGGATCCGGTACCGCCACTGCGGCATGACCAGCAGATGCAGCGGGGCGAGCACGCACGAGATCAGCAGCGTCACCGTGAGCCACGTCGGCGCGTCGTCGCTGGTGAGCACGAACACCGCCTGGACGCCGATGAGCACGGCCCAGCCGACCGCTGCCCACACGGTCCAGTACCCGATGGCGCGACGGCTGACCCGGTTGGCGGGCGGGCGCAGGGTGAGCCGTTCAGGCGGTGCTGTCTCCTCTGTCACCCCTCCACCCTGCCCCACCCCGAGGCGGACTGCCCACGACAACCGTCACGGCCCGGATAGGATCTCGGCCACCAACGGCGGAATGGATGCCCCCTATCGGGGCGTTGCCACCCATAGACGGTTGTAACCACGAAAGCTGGAGGATCTGGTGGCGCTGGACCCGGAGGACCTGTACGAGGTGGACTCGGACGTCCCTGACCTCGGCGGGGCCGTGCTCCTGCACTACTTCGACGGATTCATGGACGCGGGTTCGGCCGGCAAGCTCGTCGCCGAGCACCTCCTGAACTCCTCCGAGCACCGCGTGATCGCGCGCTTCGACGTCGACCGCCTCATCGACTACCGCTCGCGGCGCCCGATGATGACCTATGCCATCGACCACTGGGAGGCCTACGACGCCCCCGAACTGGTCGTCCACCTGCTGCACGACGCCGACGGCGTGCCGTTCCTGCTGCTCACCGGCCCGGAACCGGACCACGACTGGGAGCGGTTCTGCGCGGCGGTGCGCGGGCTGGTCGAACGCTGGGACGTCCGGCTCACCACCGGTTTCCACGGCATCCCGATGGGCGCGCCGCACACCCGCCCGCTCGGCGTGACCGCGCACGCGACGCGGGACGAACTGGTCGGCGAACACCGTCCGCTGCCCAACCGGATGCAGGTGCCGGGCAGCGTCGCCGCGTTGCTGGAGTTCCGCTTCGGCGAGTGGGGGCACGACGCGGCCGGGTTCGCCGCGCACGTGCCGCATTACCTGGCGGAGTCGACGTACCCCAGTGCGGCGCTGCACCTGCTCGAGGCGGTCGCCAGGGCGACGGGGCTGAACCTGCCGGACGAGGATCTGCGGGAGGCCTCGCGCGAGGCGGACGCCGAGATCGACCGCCAGGTCGCCGAGTCGGACAAGGTCGCCGACGTCGTGCGCGCGCTGGAGCGGCAGTACGACACGTTCATGGAGGCGTCCGGCAAGGAGAGCCTGCTCGCGGAGTCGGTCGAGCACATGCCGACCGCGGAGGAGCTGGGCACCCAGTTCGAGCGCTTCCTCGCCGAGCAGCAGAACGGTGGCGACACGCCCGAGCGGTAGCGCTCAGGCCCCCAAGCGCGTGAAGGTCCCCTTCCCTCGGGTCAGCCGCAGGGGCCCGGCAAAGTCGCATAGGTGGGTCGACTATTTCTGCACTGTCGCGGGGCCGGACGCATCGGTGGTGGATCAAGGGCGAGCGGAGGTAGGGCAGGCCTGGTTCTGGACGCCGGAGAGGTTTCAATGTCCACAAGGGACACCACCGGGCGATGAGATGTCCGATTGATGCCGCTATGTACGTTTCGGCGCGAGGTCGTGAGTGATAATGAGGGTTATTGAGGGTAAGTCAAACGTGTCGTGTCGCGGGCTGTGGTCGCTGCTGCCTACGCGTTTCCCTGGTGGTGAAGGCTTCCTTGCCTACGCTGACGGTAGTGAAGGAGCCCTTCACTACCGTCAGGCGTGATCCCTGGTGACAGTGGGACGGCTGTGACATCAACGTCCCGTCTTGAAGTCCGTGAAGGCCTCCTTGAGGGACCCAGAGTCCCTCAAGGAGGCCTTCACGGACTTGCCACCCACCACGCCACCTTTGCCTTACCCCTCAATAGAACGACTCAAATCACTCATGACCCCCTCTCAAAACCGTGCAAGTCTCCCAAATCGGGCACATTTGACTCGAAAAGTGTCCCTTATAGACGGTCAGAAGCCGGGTGAGGCCTTTTGCGTGAGCCCGCTCCCGCCGGGGCCACCACGGCACGTTCGCCCTGTCCCGCTCTAGCGGCGGAGCCGACCAGCAGTTATGCGACTTTGCCGGGCCCCTGGGGTCAGCCGAGGGAAGGGGACCTTCACGCGCATCAGGTCAGTGGTCGATGGCGACCATCGACCGCGAGTGTTCCGGCCGTTCGATCTCGTCGATCAGCGCGACCGCGAGATCCGCGTAGGAGAACGGTCCCGCGTCCTCCGCGCGCGGCAGCACCCGGTGGTCCCCGGTGCGGTATTCGCCCGTGCGGTCGGCGTGTTCGTCGATCATCGCGGGCGGCGGCGCGATGACCACCCAGTCCAGCCCGTCGCCGGACGTACGGAGGACCTCCAGTTCCGCCGTGTGCCCGAGGGAGAACTCGCGGTGCGCCGACGGCCAGCCCGGCTGGTCGTGGAACGCGACACCCGGTGCGATCTCCAGCGCCGATCCGACGCCGACGACGACCAGTCTCGCGACCCCCGCCCGCCCGAGGCCGTCGATCAGCGCGCGTGCGGCGGCCGGGTAGTACACCTGGGACGGGAGATCCGCGCGGTAGATGGAACTGATCGCGGCGTCGTGCCCGGCGGCGGCCTTCGCGACGTCGTCCGCGACCGTGACGTCGGCGGCGATCAAGGTGACGTTGTCCCCGGCGAGATCCGCGTGGCGGCGGGGATCCCGGACGGCGGCGGTCACCTGGTGCCCTCGGCTGACGGCTTCGGTGACGGCACGGCGTCCGCCACGTCCGCCTGCCCCGAAGATGACGATCCTGCTCATCGCACTCCTTTTTCCGCGCCGGCCCTCGAACACCGGCGACGAACGCGATGGTAGGAGCGGACCCCTCGGTTACCGCAACGAAACCGGCTCCGGTGTTCTGGACCCGTTCACTCGAATGGTGCTGGTGTATCGTCCCGGAATGCGTCACCTGGTACCTCACTCGGCCCTGAAGACCTTGAGTCGATCGGCTCGAGGCACACTCGGCCGGGGCCTGCACCGGCTTGCCCGGCGATTCCACGATCCCTATACCGATGAACTGAACCGGGTCGCCGCGGAATTACGCGCGGAGATCGTCCGGCAAGGGGATCGCTGTTACGACCGCGTCATCGAGTTCGAAATCCGGAGCCGTCGCGACATCATCTACGCCGGCGATCAGGACGCGGCGCGGGACAGCAACCGGTTCGCTCGTGAACACCTGACCGGGACCCGGCACTTCGCCCGTCCACAAGAGACTCTCGCATACGCGCTTTCCCTTGCCCCGTCGGGGGGAATGGCCCTCGAATTCGGTGTGGCGACGGGAAATACGCTCCGCGTGATCGCCAAGGCGCGCGGCGGAGCCGAGACCTATGGCTTCGACTCGTTCCAGGGGCTGCCGGAGAACTGGCTCAACGGGATGCCCGCCGGTTCGTTCGCGCGTGACGACCTGCCGGACGTCCCCGGCGCCGAACTCGTCGTCGGCCTCTTCGCCGACACGTTGCCCGGTTTTCTCGAAAAACACGAAGGCGTCGTCGATTTCCTGCACGTGGACGGCGATCTGTACAGTTCGGCGAAAACCGTGCTCGACCTGGCCGGTCCGCGACTGCGACCGGGCAGCATCGTGCACTTCGACGAGTTCTTCAATTATCCCGGCTGGCAGCGTCACGAACACAAGGCGTGGCTGGAATACGTCGAACGTACCGGCGTCGAATTCGATTACGTGGCCTATACCTACGCCGACAACCAGGTCACCGTGCGGATCACCGGCTGAAACGGTTCGCGAGCGGAGATCGGCCTCTAATCGGCGAGCCCGTCTTCGTAAGCCCGCAGCGTATCGATGAACAAACGGCGTTGCGCCGGGGTCAGTGGGGTGAGTGCCTTCTGCCAGGCCCTGGCGCCCCGCGCGAGCCATCCGTCGATGGCCGGCCGCATCCGCTCGGTGATGCCGACGATCCGGCGACGCCGGTCGGCCTCGTCCTCGCGCCGGTCGAGAACGTCCTTTTTCGTCAGTTCACCGACCATCAGGCTCACCGTCGTCGGGGCCACTTCGAGCCGTTCGGCCAGTTCGTTCACCGTCATCGGTCCGTCGAAGAGCAGGTACGACAGTAGCGAGAGATGACGCGGCGCCAGTGACAGCGACTGGAGCTCGTCGGGGATCTTGATCCGCTTCGCGCGTCCGACCATCCGCGGCATGAGCAGCAGCAAGGCCCGGACGGCGTCGTCGACTTCCATGTCCTCGGTTGACACCGGGCACCCTCCTGGATACCTTTGCGAGCAAAGAGGCTTTGCTTGCAAAGCAAAATAGCTTTCGGTGTGATGATACCTGGGGAGTGCCGTGAAAAAGTTGCTGATCACCACCGCGGACGCCGAGACGGGACGTCCGCGTACGACCACTGTCACCTATCGGCGAGATGGGAGCCGGTACCTGGTGTCGGCGTCGGACGCTGATTCGCGGTGGTACGACGACCTCCTGGTCAGTCCACAAGCGACACTCGAGGTCGACGAGGTCCCGCAGGCCGCGCGTGCCGTGCCGTTCGACGGCCGGGAGCGGGGTGTCGCGCTGTATCCGCTGGAGATCGACGCCGCCCGTGGGCGGGCGATCGCCGATCAGCTGCTCGTCCATCACGGCGAACTTCGCAAGGCGCTCGCGGACGCGCGAGCCGAACTCGACGGCGGGCCGGTTGCGGAACGGCAGGCGCTGCGGCGCGAACTGCTCGGTCATTGCGTGACCTTCTGCAACGGCCTGCGTATGCACCACATCCGCGAGGACGGTGCGTTCACCGCGATCGAAAAGGCCCATCCCGGACTCGCGCCGGCGCTGAACAGGCTGCGCGAGGAGCACAAAGCCGTGTCCCGTGCGCTGCTCGACCTCGATGAATTGCTTCAGGGCGAGGGAGAACTCGAAAGCGCCGCCCTGCGCGAGGAGTTCGAACGGGTCGCGAAGGGACTCGAAGAGCATTTCGCTTACGAGGAGGCGAATCTGCTTCCGGCACTGCGTGGAGCCGGCACGATGTCGCCATGACCGACCTGGACCTGCTGGAGATGGGTGCGCCTCCCCGCTCACGATCTCGGGGGGATTCTCGAGGGAAATGTGACGCCGTTACTCCGAGCGGGTGAGGCCTTCGGGCCCACTTGGCGGGGACAGCGGTAACGAATGTCCGTTCCTCGGCGACTGATCGTTGTCCGCACCGATCGGCGCGACGCCCCCCGACCGGAATAGTGAGAACCGATGAAGCTTCGAAGAGCCTCACTTCTGTCTCTGGTGGCCGCTGTGGCCACGATCATGCTAGTTGCGCCGTCCTCCGCTCTCGCGGCCCCGCCGACGAGCGCGGTGGAGGTCTCGCCGACCACTATCCAACGTGGACAGACATTCGCCGTTTCGCAGACCGTCTACAACGCCGACGCGACGTCGACCATCGAAGGTGGCAAGGCGACGCTCTACGGCAAGGAATCCTCGCTGCCCGGAATCGTCGACCTGGTGTCCTGTCCCGGCGCGTTCGCCTGCGACATGCTCGGCGGCAGTATCCGCGGCGGGGTCGGCACCGTGACGCCCGGTCAGAGCAAGACCGTGCTGTTCACCTTCCGGGTCAAGGACGACGCGCCGCTGGGCAATGTCACCCTGCAGCACCAGTTCGTCGGTGACAACTACAGTTTCGAGATCCTCGACGGTCCCGTGCTGACGATCACCGACGTCCCGAGCACCGCGGACCTCGGCGTCACGCTGACCGCGTCCCCGCGCGGAATACTGACGTCGTCGGTCGAGTACACGGTCAAGGTCACGAACGCGGGCCCGGCGACGGCGTCCGGGATCCGGGTGGCGTCGACCCTCGGCAACGGGCTGCGCTTCACCGGCTCGTCCACCTGCTCGAACCCGAGCGGCACGAAGGTCGTCAACTGTGACTTCTCGTCGCTCGCGGTCGGTGCCGGCGCCACGGCCAAGTTCTCGGTGGCCGCCGGACTGCTGACCCTCGGACCGGTCAAGACGACCGCGAAGATCGTGCAGAGTTCCGTGGCCGACCCGAACGCGGCCAACAACACCGCGTCGTCGACCTGCACCGCGATCACCGGGCTCCTGCTCAGCTGCTAGGCACCTCGTGAGGGGCGATTCGGGTTCTGACCCGGATCTAGCGTGTTGCCGAAGTACATGAAGGCCCCCTTCGTTGGTGCCTAGCGCAAGGAAGGGGGCCTTCATGTACTTCACGACCGGAGGCTTTCGCTACCAGAAGAACGCGTACACGGGAGCGACACCGGCCCCACGCCACGACACATTTGACTTACCCCTCAATAACCCGGATCGCCACTCACGATCTCGCGCAGCCGGGCGACGCGGCCATGAAGATAACGCTGGTGCGGCAGGCCGGTCGCCCGTCGCGCGGCCTCCACATAGGACTCGACGGCCTCGGCGGTGTCTCCGGCCATTTCGAGCAGATGCGCTCTCGCGGCGTGGAACCGGTGGTCGTCGGAGATCCGGTCGCCGAGTTTTTCCACTGCCGCCAGCCCGTCTCGCGCACCTCGGGCCATCCCGACGGCGACGGCGTGGTTCAGCGCCACCACAGGATTGTCGGAGAGCCGCAGCAGAAGTTCGTACAGGGCCTCGATCTGCGGCCAATCGGTCTCCTCGGCGCGCGGGGCCTCGTCGTGCAGCGCGGCGATCGCCGCCTGGATCTGGAATTGTCCGGTCGGCCCGTGTGGCAGCGCTTCGGACAACAGCGCGACACCTTCGCCGATGTACTCGGTGTTCCAACGGCTTCGGTCCTGTTCGGACATCGGGATCGGTGTGCCGTCCGGAGCCGTCCTCGCCGGACGCCGGGCGTCGGTGAGTAACATCAGCGCGAGCAGCCCGGTGACCTCGCTGTCGTCCGGCAAGAGCCGGTGGACGACCCTGGCCAGCCTGATGGCTTCGGCGGAAAGCTCGCTCCGCACCAGGTCCGGTCCCGACGTGCTGGCATAGCCCTCGTTGAAGATCAGGTACAGCACGTGGAGCACCGCGTCGAGCCGCGCCGCGCGATCGGCGTCCGGCGGCATGCCGAACGGGACACCGCTGGTCTTGATGCCGGTCTTCGCGCGGCTGATCCGCCGGGTCATCGTCGACTCGGGGACCAGGAACGCCCGCGCGATCTCCGCCGTGGTGAGACCGCCGACCGCCCGCAGGGTCAGCGCGATCTGCGACGCCGGCGACAGGGACGGGTGGCAGCACAGGAAAAGCAGGATGAGCGTGTCGTCGCTGTCGGCCGCCCGCCGGTCCGCCGCGGGGGCGAGGTGCTCCTCCGGCAACGTCCACTGGACGACGGTGTCCTCGCGACGGCGCCGTGCCTGCTCGGCGCGGAGCAGATCCGTCAGCCGTCGTGAGGCGACTGTGATGAGCCACGCCCGCGGATTGTCCGGCAGCCCTTCGCCCGGCCATTGCGTCGCGGCCGCGAGCAGTGCTTCCTGCGTCGCGTCCTCCGCCAGGTCGAAATGGCCGTAGCGGCGGACGAGGGCGCCGAGGACCTGCGGCGACAACTCGCGCAGCAGACCCTCGACGCCGCTGTCCGGCACTAGAGCTCCAGTTCTTCGAAGCTGTCGGCGCACGGCCGGATGTCGACGTACCACGCCCGGCCGAGGTCGGTGCCTTCCGGATACGGGGTGGCCGCCAGCTTGGCCGCGATCTCGGTCGCGCGGTCGTAGCTCGCGCAGTCGACGGTCGTGTAACCGACCAGGACCTCCTGAGTTTCGGCATACGGTCCGTCGGTCACGACGGGCGCGCCGTCGCGCAGGGAGATCCGGCGGGCGTGGGCGGGCTGGGAAAGGCCCTGCGCGTCGACGAACTCGCCGGATTCGACCAGGTCGTTGTTCCACTTGGCCATGAACTCGTGCAGCGCGGTGACGTCGTCGGCGCTCCAGCTGCCGCTGATGGTTTCGAGATCGTGCTGCGACCCGAACATCATGATCATGTACTTCATGGCTTCTCCTCTCGGCAGGCACCGCCTCGGTGCCTTCTCACCGGAGACGTCGGAGCCACCGGACACGACCGGACATCGTTCGCCGGGAATTATTCCTCAGCCGCGGTCGGCCGCGGTGTTCATCGCGTCGGCCGGTTCGCGGAGCGTGCTCTGCGGATGGCGTCCGCGCTGATCGCCCAGGGAGCGAAACCCGGCGACCGGATCGCGGTCGTCCTGCCGAAGGGCCCGGAGCAGATCGTCGCGGTGCTCGCCGCGGGCTGCGCGTACGTGCCGATCGACGTCGACCAGCCACCCGCGAGACGCAACCGCATCCTGAAACTGGCGGACGCCCGGCTGGCGATCACCGACGACACGTCGCGGGCAGGCACGGCCGTCGCCGTCGTGCCGACGGCCGCGATGTCGTTCGCGCCGCTCTCCGCCCCGGCGATCCCCGATCCCGACGAACTGGCGTACGTGATCTTCACGTCGGGCTCGACCGGCGAGCCGAAGGGGGTCGAGATCACCCATCGGGCGGCGTTGAACACCATCGACGACCTCAACGCACGCTTCGACGTCGGCCGGGACGACCGGGGGCTCGCGGTGTCCGCGCTGGACTTCGACCTTTCGGTGTACGACGTCTTCGGCCTGCTGTCGGCGGGTGGCGCCATCGTCACGATCGACGAGGACGCCCGCCGCGACGCGCGGTGCTGGCACGAGCTGGTGACCGAGCACGGGGTGACGATCTGGAACACCGTGCCCGCGCTGCTGGACATGCTGCTGGTCGTCGCGCCTTCGGTCCCTTCGCTACGGCTCGTGCTGGTCTCCGGTGACTGGGTGGGCCTCGATCTGCCCGGCCGGGCGGGCGACCTCCGGCTTAATTGGTCAGTTCTTCTTCAGCTCCTGGGCGAGCATCACGAGGATGCCGCTGGGGCCGCGGAGGTAGGTGAGCTTGTAGATATCCTCGTAGGTGGCCACGCCGCGAAGCGGATGACATCCGTGTTTCGCGGCTATCTCAAGAGCTTTGTCGATGTCGTCGACAGAGAAGGCGACGCGGTGCATGCCGATCTCGTTGGGGCGAGTGGGCTCGGTCTCGATCGCGTCGGGGTGGATGTACTCGAAGAGCTCCAGGCGACCGTTCCCGTCTGGAGTCTGGAGCATCGCGATTTTGGCGTGGTTGCCGTCAAGGCCGACGGCGGTGTCGGTCCACTCACCGCTGACCGTGTCACGGCCGATGACCGTGAGACCGAGGTCGGTGAAAAAGGAGATCGCTGCTTCGAGGTCGTGAACGGTGATGCCGACGTTCTCGAGTTTGATGGCCATGCGTCGCATGTTAGCGAGCTGGGTCGATCGGGGCCGGTGATGAGCTGGGCTGGTCCGGGGGACTCGGCTACGTGTTCTCGATCGACGAGCACTGGGCATATCGGTCGGGGGGCCTCGACGAGGTGTTGCGAAAGTGGCTCTCGCGACATGAGTAGCAGCGGCAGAGACGGCTTCGGGAGAATGTGCCGTCGAGGTGTCGGCAACGACACCTTTGCCTTACCACTCGATAATAGAACGTCCATAAAGGACCCCAGATTTCGCACTGTCTCGAATAATGGCACATGGCTCGGTGACGGTCTGTGGGCATGTCGAGGGGCCCGTCGCCTACGTGGCTGGCGGGCTCCTCGGGTGATGCGGGGTTAGGCGGCGGCGCGATGAAGCGTGTTGCGCCTGGGTCTTCGTAACGGATCCAAATACTGCGGCGGTGTGAACTCCGGTAGGCCGTCGGGGGCCATCCGGACTTCCCAATCCCCATGGTGAATCAAGCGATGGTGAAAGCCGCACAGCAGGGTCAGATTCCGGAGGTCGGTGTGTCCCCCGTCTGCCCAGTGATCAATATGGTGAGCGTGGCAGTGCTTAGGTTGCCGATGACAGCCGGGGAAGGCACAGCCTCGATCCCGGATGTTCAGCGCTCGTCGTTGCCCGGGAGTGACAAACCGTCTCAAGCGCCCCATGTCGAGGGGTTCACCAGCGGCACTCATCACTACCGGCAGCATCAGGCAGTCGCAGGCGGCGAGTCGTGCTTCGCGGGCGGTGATCTGGCCGACGAAGTCCAGGCACGCGGTCCCGATCCCGGACTTCAACTCCTCAAGACCGACAGTGACATGCACCATCGTCCGATACCCGGAGGTGCCGGGCTGATCCGGGCACGCGATCGCCAGATCCAAGATCTCGGCGAAGGCGTCACCCTGGCGCTCCGGTTTGGTGCGCGGGTCCGCTTGGCCGAACTCGTCGACCGGGCGTGGTTTGGCGTAGGCATCGAGAACGGCAGCGGTGCGGGCACCGAGTTCGTCATCCAGCAGGCCGGTCAGTTTCCAGAAGCCGTCTTTGCGGCGTTCCAGCGTGACTTCCCGCGCGGGCTGGGCCGGTTCGGGATCCTTCGGCTCCTTGCCGTCAGGATCGAGCCAGGCCAGCAGGTTTTCTTCGGCCTGTCTGAGCTGTCTCGGCCCGGCCTCGCGAGCAAGATCAGCGAGGATCTTTTCCGCACACTCCCGATCCTCCGGAGACACCTCCGCCGGGATCTTCTTCAGGAACTCCAGGATCTGATCGATGCGGTGTTTTCCGATCGCCCCATCAGCAGCGGCCGCGGCGGTGGCGGGCGCGAACGCCGGAATTTCCGTACCGTCCAAGGCGCGGGTCGGGTTCAGTGCGATCGCGCGACGCACGATCGGACCCGCCTCACCTCGGGTCAATCCCGCGACATCGGCGAACCACGACACCGTGGAACCATAGCCGTACAAGTCTTTCGGACCGCGAGACTCAATCTCCGCCAGAAACCGCCCCAACGCGGCGGAAGCCACCCGGATCACCTGCAAGGACTGCTGCACGCCATGGCCAAGCTCCAACTTGCCGGCACGCCACAACTCCTGCGGGAGTTCGGGAAGGAAGGTCTCGGACACCTCTCGATAATACCAAATCTGATCGAACGTGTGTTCGTAATTTTAAGCGACAATGAACCGGTCGCATTGACCACTGAAGGGTGATGTCGCCAAGTAACACGGCTACCGTGCGGAATTCCGCATTTAGAGGACTAAACGCGGTGACCCTCGTGGCCGGCCGACGCAGCGTCGGGGACACCTTCACCTCGCAGCGGTGCACGCAGCGTGGCGAACCGACCCCTCGTGATCACTCCACGAGAAAGGTCGGAACGCCGGGAACCGAGGACGGCTTCTCGACGACTTGTGGGGCTGAATCATGCGACTGGGCGAGCGGAGAGAGATGCACTGGTACGAGGACGACGACCTGTGGGTCGGCTTCGCGGACGTGATGTTCCCGCCCAGCCGGGCCGGCGAGGCCGAACGCCTGATGGCCACGTCGTTGCTGCTCAAGGTCACCGACGGTACGAAGGTGCTCGATCTGGCCTGTGGCCCGGCGATCCACGTCGTGCCGCTGGCGAAGAGGGGCGCCGACGTAACCGGCGTTGACCTCAGCCCGGCCATGCTCGAACGCGCGCGTGAGGCCTGCGAAAGCGCCGGAGTCGCCGCGAAACTCATCCAGGCCGACATGCTCGAGTACGTCGAGCCGGGCGCGTACGACCTGATCATCAACATGTACACCTCGTTCGGCTACTTCACCGAGCCCGGCGACAACCTCACGGTGCTGCGCAACGCCTTCAGCAGCCTCGCGCCCGGCGGCAGGCTGCTGATCGACGTGCTCGGCAAGGAGGTGCTGGCCGGGTGGGTCGGCCGCCCCCAAGCGGTTGACATCGACGGCGGGACGGTGTTCATGCGCGACACCATTCTCGACGACTGGACCCGCCTCAGGACCGACTGGACGCTGGTCCGCGGCGGCGAAGCCAAGCAGGCGTCGATTCTGTCCTTCCTCTACAGCGCCGCGGAACTGAAGACGCTGTTCGAGACGGCGGGCTTCACCGGCGTCGAGTGTTTCGGTGACTTCGACGGCTCGCCGTACGATGACCACGCGCGCCGCCTGATCGTGCGTGGTGAACGTGCCGTCTGAGTCTCTCCGCCTCTTCGCGGAGCCCGACGATGAGACGGCCCGTTCGCTCCGGCTCACCGGCCCGGTGATCCTGCTGGCCGCGGCGCTCCTGCTCTCCCTGGTCGCGGGCATCGCGCTCGGCCCGACGACCGTCGCCCTTCCGGATGTCCTGCGCTACCTCGGAAAAGCGATCACCGGCGGCACCATTTCCGGCGAGGAGGTCACCGGGTACTCGATCGTCTGGCAGGTCCGCACCCCGCGCGTGCTGCTCGCGGCCGTGGTCGGCGCGGGGCTCGCGGTGGTCGGGGTCGCGGTACAGGCGCTGGTGCGCAACGCCCTCGCCGATCCGTTCGTGCTCGGGATCTCCTCCGGCGCTTCGGTCGGTGCCGCCGCGGTCGTGGTGTTCGGCCTGTTCGCCGGCCTCGGCGTGTTGGCGCTGTCGACGGCGGCGTTCCTCGGGGCACTGTGCGCGACGGCGCTGGTCTACCTCGCCGCCCGCAGCAAATTCGGGTTGACGCCGTTGCGTCTCGTGCTCACCGGGGTCGCGCTCACCTACGCCTTCCAGGCGGTGATGAGCGTGCTCGTCTACCTCTCGCCGAACGGTCAGGCCGCGCAAACCGTGCTGTTCTGGCTGCTCGGCAGCCTCGGCGCGGCGACCTGGGCGTCCTTGCCGCTGGCCGCGCTCGGGGTGGCGGTCGCGGTCGTGGTCCTGCTGCGTTACGGCACCGCGCTCGACGTCCTGTCCATGGGCGACGAGACCGCGATGAGCCTCGGCACCGACGCGGCCGCGTTGCGCCGCTGGCTCTTCCTGCTCACCGCGATCGTCACCGGGTTGCTGGTGGCGGTGAGCGGATCGATCGGGTTCGTCGGGCTGGTGCTGCCGCATGTGGTGCGGATGGTCGCCGGTTCGGGACACCGCCGCGTGCTCGCGCTCGCGCCGCTGGTGGGCGCGGTCTTCCTGGTATGGGTCGATCTGCTCGCCCGCACCCTCGTCGCGCCGGAGGAACTGCCGCTCGGCGTGATCACCGCGCTGATCGGAGTTCCGGTGTTCCTCGTGGTGATGCGGCGCCGCGGCTACGCGTTCGGGGGCCGCTGATGTTGTCGCTGCGTGAACTGTCGGTCGAGGTCGCGGGGTCGACGTTGATCCGCGCGCTGAACCTGAACGTCGGCGCGGGCGAGGTCGTGGGCCTGCTCGGGCCCAACGGCAGCGGCAAGTCGACCGCGTTGCGCTGCGTCTACCGGGCCTTGACGCCGTCCGGCGGCGCGGTCCTGCTCGACGGCGCCGACCTCGCGGAACAGGGCCTGCGCGACACCGCACGCCGGATCGCCGCGCTCACCCAGGACAGCCGCGCGGATCTGGACTTCACCGTCGAGGAGGTCGTCGCGCTCGGCCGGTCGCCGCATCAGCGCGGCAATCTCCGGCTCTCGGCTCGCGAACGCGCGGTGTGCCGGGAAGCGTTGCGGCGCCTGGACATCACCCATCTCGCCCAGCGCAGCGTGCTGACGCTCTCGGGCGGCGAGCGCCAGCGGGCACTGGTGGCGAGGGCGCTCGTCCAGGAACCCGAGGTGCTCGTCCTCGACGAGCCGACCAACCATCTCGACGTCCGCCACCAGGTGGAACTGCTGAAGTTCCTGCGTGACTGCGGGCTCACCGTGCTCGTCGCGTTGCACGACCTGAACCTCGCCGCCGCAGTCTGTCACCGGATCGCGTTATTGCACGACGGATCCCTCGCCGCTTGCGGCACCCCGGCCGAAGTGCTCACGCCCGAAACGGTCCGCGCGGTGTTCGGCGTCGAGGTCACCCAGGTGACCCATCCCGTGACCGGTGCGCTCCAGCTGCTTTACGACCTTCCCGCCGAAGAAACCGAGGGGATCTCACGATGAAGCCGTCCAGGGTGACCGCGCTCCTTGCCGCGGCACTGCTTTTGAGTGCCTGTGGTGCCCAGGTCGAGGCCGGCCCGGCCGCGGCCGCGCAGGCCACGGTGACCAACTGCGGCGCGCAGGTCACCTTCCCGGCGCCGCAGCGTCCGGTGGCCTACGACGTCTCCGGTGCCGAGAAGATGTTCGCGCTCGGCCTCGCCGGCCGGATGCGGGGTTACGTCATGAACTCGCTCGGCGACCCCTCGATCGCCGGATCGCCGTGGAAAGACGACTACGGGCGGGTCGAACGGCTCGGCACCTCGCGGATCACGCGCGAGATCCTCGTCAACGCCAAGGCGGACTGGGTGATCGCGGGCTGGAACTCGGGGTTCAGCGAGGAACGGGGGATCACCCCGAAACTGCTCGACCAGGTCGGTATCCGCAGCTATCTGCACACCGAGACCTGTTGGGAATACCCCACCGCGAAGGCCGAGGTGACTCCGCTGGAGGCGCTCTACACCGACTTGCGCAACCTCGGCGACATCTTCGGTGTCCGGCAGCGTGCCGACGAACTGGTCGCGGAACTCAAGGGGCGCTTCGACAAGGTCCGCGCCGGAGCGCCGAAGACCCCGCCCGCCAAGGTGTTCGTCTACGACTCGGGGACCGACCAGCCCTTCACCTCCGGGAAACACGCCGCTCCCAACGACATCATCGACGCGGCGGGCGGCACGAACGTCTTCCGCGACCTCCAAGACGGCTGGGGCAGCGTCGGCTGGGAAGCGGTGGTGAAGGCCGAGCCCGAGGTGATCGTGGTGGTGGACTACGCCGACCAGCCGGCGCAGGACAAGATCGCCTTCATCAAATCCGCGCCGCAACTGAAGAACACGCCGGCGGTGCGGGACAACCGGTTCCACGTCATTTCCTACGGCGACCTCGTGAGCGGTCCGCGCAACGCGCGAGGCGCCGAGTCGCTGGCCACCTACCTGCGCTCGATCGGCCGGTGAACGCGATGCCCGTCGAGACGGTCCCGCTGGTCCACGAGCACGTCACGGACGCGATAAAGACCCCGGCCCTCATCCGGCTCGCGCCCAACGTCGTACTCCTCCGGTTCGAAACCCTCAAGGTCTACGCGGCACTCGGCGCGGTCCGCTCGCTGCTCGCCGACGGCGTCGTCCGAAAAGGACAGACGCTGATCGACAGTTCCAGCGGGATCTACGCGCTCGCGCTGGCGATGGCCTGCCACCGGCACGGCCTGCGCTGCCATATCGTCGCGTCCACCACCGTCGATCTCACCCTGCGTTCACAGCTGGAGATCCTGGGCGCGACCGTGGACCAGATGCCGCCGTCGGAGGACCTCCGGCTCGACCAGCGCCGCCGCGTCGCACGCGTGCACGAATTGCTGGAGCGCCATCCGGACATGCACTGGATGCGCCAGTACCACGATCCCGTGCACTATCTGGGCTACGGCGAGGTCGCCGACCTCGTTGCCCGCGCGTTGCCGTCCGGGCCGCTGGCCGTCGTCGGCAGCGTCGGCACCGGCGCCTCGACCGGCGGGATCGCGCGGTCGCTGCGCGAACGCGATCCGGACGTCCGCCTGACTGGCGTCCAGCCGTTCGGCAGCGTCACCTTCGGCAGCGAACGGTTCACCGATCCGGACGCGATCATCGCGGGTATCGGTTCGGCCATCCCGTTCGACAACGTCGATCACGAGCTGTACGACCGGATCCACTGGCTGGACTTCGTGCACGCGATGGCCGCGACCATCGGCCTGATGCGCGACCACGCGGTGTTCGCCGGGCTCTCCACCGGTGCGGCGTATCTCGTCGCGGGCTGGGAGGCCGCCCGGAATCCGGACCGGACCCATGTCGTGATCGGTGCCGACACCGGACATCGTTACACGGCAAGGGTGTTCGCCCGGCATCGAGAGGCACTCGACCCGGCGGGCCTCGCACCGCGCGAAATCGCGTCACTGGACGACCTGGCACCGCCGTGGGCGGCGATGGACTGGAACCGCCGCCGATTCGGCATACCCACACAGTCGCTGTACGGGAAGGAGCGGGCGTCATGAGCGTCGTCCTGTTGGAAGCACTCACCTTCGGCCTCGGCAGGCTGGCCGACGCGGCGGCGGAAGCCGGGCGGAAGCTGGTGCTGTTCACCGGAAACCGGGACATCTACCGCTACGAACTCGGCACGCTCGCGCCGGGCAGGGTCGAGGTCGTCGACATCGACACCACCGACATCGAAACCTGTGAAGCCGCGTTGCGTGCCATCCCGGACCTCGCCGGGATCATCAACTCGACCGACACCTGGGCACTGCCGGGCGCGGAACTCACCGCCCGGCTCGGCCTGTCCGGCCCCGACGCGGCGGCCGTCCGCGTGCTGCGGGACAAGGGCGCGGTGCGCGATCTGCTGTACGAACACGGGCTCACCCGAGGCCGTCCGGTACCGGTCATGGTCGCCGAAGAACTCGGTTTTCCCTTGGTGGTCAAGGATTCCTCGGGAACGTCGTCACGCGGAGTATGGCTCGTCCGCGACGCGGCCGAACTGGAGCGAGCCAGGCTGGAAGCGAAGGACACGCCGCTCAAGGGGCATCTGATCGCCGAGCCCTATTTCGCCGGGCCGCTGTACAGCGCGGAAACCGTCACCTGGCAAGGACGGACCCGGCTGCTCGGGATCCTGTCCCGTCAGTTGTCGCCGGAACCCGTGCGCCGTGAGGAGGCCGCCGCGTTCCCGGTTGCCTTCCCGCATCCCGAGCAAGCCGGACTGGCCGACTGGATCGGCCAGGTGCTCAAGGCCGCCGGACACGAACAAGGCTTCGCGCACACCGAGTTCGTCCTCACCGCCGACGGGCCGGAGGTCGTCGAAATCAACATCCGGATCGGCGGGGCGATGCTCGGTGAGGCGCTGTGCCGGTCGTTGGGCACCAACGTCTATTCCGCGATGATCTCGATGGCGCTGGGTGAGGAACCCGCGTTGCTCACCCAGGAAGTCGGTGGTGGGCCCGGGATCGGGTTCGTCCTGTCCTATCCGGCCGCGGAAGGCGTGCTGAAGGGCTGGTCCGGGCTCGACAGGCTTCCCGGCCTCCCGGGCGCGCCGGAGTGGTATCCGACGGCGAGCCCCGGTGACGAGCTCCGGCACCTCGCGGACCAGCGGTCCTGCACCGGGATCGTGCTGGCCGAGGGGCCGACGGCGGAGCTAGCCCTGCATCGCGCGCTCGCCGCGGCCGGCGGGATCGCCCCGGAGATCGAGCCCTTCCCCCGTTCTTGAGAGTTCTCTCAGATGGATAGTTCTACTTTCTGTTTCGGGAAGTAAAACTATCCATCTGGAGGGATTGTGGGCGAGGCAGTGGGCAGACGCGCGGTGCTCGGCGGCGCGGCTGCGGCCGGTGTGGCGATGCTGGCCGCGAATACCGCGACGGCGCAGGAGGCCCAGCGAAGCAAGTGGCGGTTCGCGGGCAAGGTCGTGATCATCACCGGGGCGACCTCGGGGATCGGCAGGGCGGCGGCCATCGCCTTTGCCGCGGCCGGCGCGAAAGTCGGCTTCTGCGGCAGGCGGGAAGAACTCGGCCGAGAGGTCGAGCGGGAGATCCGGCGAGCGGGCGGGGAAGCGACCTACCTCAAGGCGGATGTCCGGGTGCCCGAGCAGGTCCAGGCGTTCGTGGACGACGTCGCCCGCCGGTACGGCAGGCTCGACATCGCGTTCAACAACGCCGGGATCCACCTCGGCAAACCGCTGCACGAGATCACGATCGACGAGTGGGAGGACGTCCAGCGCACCAACGCGCGCGGCGTCTTCCTTTCGATCAAGTACGAGGTGCCGCATCTGCTGAAGGCGGGTGGAGGGGTGATCGTCTGCACCGCGTCCGCGCAGGCCGAACAGACCAGGCCGGGACACGCCGCCTACACGTCGAGCAAACGCGCCGTGCAGGGTTTGGTGCGCGCGGCCGCGTTGGACTACGGCGCCAAAGGGATCCGGGTGCTGTCGATCGACCCTGGCACGACCGACACCCGGCTGGTGCGCCCGCCGGGTATCCCGGAGGACCTGTGGGCGCGGTTCAAGCAGGCCTGGGGCCCGCTGAACGTCCATGGCCTGCCGAGGATGGGGGAGGCCACGGAGATCGCTTCGGCCGTGCTCGCGCTGGCGTCACCCGAGTTCGCCTATCTGACCGGGACTTCCGTCCTCGTGGACGGCGGACTGAACACCGGGCGGCCGATGGTGATGCCGCCCGGGTTCACGCCGCCCGGCTGAGTTCAGGCGGGAACGCACTTCTTGGCGGCCGCGGCGGCGGCCATCAGTTCCTGTGTCTCGATTTTGAGTGACGGCATGAGATCCGAAGTTTCCGAGAGCGGCTTCTGGGTGGCGTCCATCGCCTGGATCGCGGCGTCCATGGCCGCTTGGTTCCCGGACTTCTCCAGTCGCTGCTTCCCGGCGGCCGCCGCGTCCCTCGCCGCGGTGTATCGGTCCACAAGGGACTTCCTCACCGCGTCACCGCCGGGAATCGGCGACGGGGGCAGCGCGGTCAGCTCGTCGACGACCTTGCCCGCGAATCCCGCGCGGATTCCGAGCTCTTCCTTCATCGAGGCGCGTGTCACTTCCGTGCCTGACCGCGTGCTGGTCGTGTAGTCGTTGCTGGCCTTCAGGTAGCCGTACACCGCGCCGCACACCCCGTCGAGCCACGCTACGGTCTTGGTGTCCGGCGCGGCGGGCGAAGCCGGCGCCGAGGACGGCGGCGTGACGGTGACCGTGGCCGGTGCCGCCGTCGGCTCGCCGGAACAGGCCGCCGTCGTGAACAGGGCCCCCACCAGGGCAACAAGCAGCAGTTTCGTCTTCATCGAATCTCCCCTCTCGCGGGAAACACGTTCCGGAGGGGCTGGGGGTTGCCTGCTTTCAGTCGCAATTTCCCATGAGCCGCGCCAGCTCTTCGCGGCCCAGCGGCGGTTCCGGCAACGGGCTCGCGGCGGAAGCGCGCATCCCGTCGAACAGCAGGGCGAGATGGCGGCGCCAGACCTCCGGCCGGACGCCCGCGGTCGCCTCCACGGTGCGCGCGATTCCCCAGGTCACGAAGGCCATGTCCTCGAGGGTGAAGTCGGGGCGCAGCGCCCCGCTCTCCTTGGCGCGCTCGACGACGCGGGTCATCAGTTCGTACCCGCGTTCGTGATCCCCGGTCTGCGGCGGCCGGGTGGAAGCCAGCTCGTTGTAGCCGCGATCGGCGGCCTGCAGCTCGCAGATCCGTTCCACGAAAGACGTCAACCCGGCCCACGCGTCGTCGAGGCTCAGCGCGTGTTCGGCGATGCTCACGACCGTCTCGGTCCGGTCGGCGAACACGGCGCTCACCAGATCCGCGCGCCGGGGGAAGTGGTTGTACAGCGTGCCGATGCTGACGCCGGCGGTCTTGGCGATCTCTTCGAGCGCGACGTCGAGGCCGCGCGCCGCATAGAGCCCCCTGGCGGCCTCGACCAGCAGGTCCCGGTTGCGCTGGGCGTCCTTCCGCAGGGGTTTGGGCATGACGGCATCCTAGCCAAGTTGAAGGTGGCCTCAAGTTGTGTGTACCTTCGAAGAAGTTGAGGACACCCTCAACTTTATCCTTCTGGGAGGACACATGACCAAGACGCTCGCGATCTTCGGCGCCGGACCGGTGTTGGGGCTGTCGCTCGCCCGCCGTTTCGGCCGCGAGGGCTTCCGCGTCGCCCTCGTCGCGCGGACCACCGAAAACCTCGACGCGCTCGTCGCCGAACTCGACGGCGACGGCATCGAAGCGAGCGGGTTCGTCGCCGACGTCTACGAATCCGCTCAGATCGCGACCGCCGTCGCCGCCATCGGCCGGATCGACGCGGTCGCCTTCAATCCCGGCGGCGGGAACATGGGCGAGGGCATCGCGTCGGTGCTCGACGTCGATCCGGAGAACCTGCGGCTGATCCTCGACCGGTTCGTGGTGTCCGCGGTGGCGCTGGTGCGGGCCGTACTGCCTGCCATGACCGAACGCGGCGACGGCGCGATCCTGTTCACCGCCGGGCAATCCGGTCTTCACCCGGCGCCGTTCCTCGGCAACGCGGGGATGGCACAGGCCGCGCTGCGGAACTACTTCCACAACCTGAACTCGGTACTCGCCGAGAAGGGCGTCTACGTGGGAGCCGTCAATGTCGGCGCGCTGATCGAGGGCAGCGTTCCACATCGGACACTGACGGCGGGCCCGCTGGATTTCGAACCCGAGGTGATCCATCCGGACGTCTTCGCGGACGCCTTCTGGAAGCTCTACGCCACCCGCGAGACACCTGAAACACTGGTCGGCTCGTTCGGGAGGTAGTTGATCAGTCTCTCTGAAGCCCGGCTGATGTCGTTCGTGGAGGTCGAGCGTCGCGTGGCGTGGCCGTGAAGGCCTCCTTCCCTACTCTCAAGGTCAGGGTCCCGGCAAAATCGCGATCTTGCAGGTCAGTCGACTATTCCTGCACTGTCGCGGGGCCGGATGTGCCGGTGGTGGAGGTTGATCAAGGGCGAGCCGAGGTAGGGCAGGCGTGATTCTGGACGCCAGTCGGGCTTCAGTGTCCACAAGGGACACCGCCAGCCGATCGAGTGTCCAATTGATGTCGCTATATACGTTTCTGCGCGGGGTCGTGAGTGTTGATGAGGGTTATTGAGGGGTAAGGCAAAGGTGGCGTGGTGGGTGGTAAGTCCGTGAAGGCCTCCTTGAGGGACTCTGGGTCCCTCAAGGAGGCCTTCACGGACTTCAAGACGGGACGTTGATGTCACAGCCGTCCCACTGTCACCAGGGATCACGCCTGACGGTAGTGAAGGGCTCCTTCACTACCGTCAGCGTAGGCAAGGAAGCCTTCACCACCAGGGAAACGCGTAGGCAGCAGCGACCACAGCCCGCGACACGACACGTTTGACTTACCCCTCAATAGAACGACCCAAATCACTCACGACCCCCTCGTGAAACCCCGCAACTCGCCCAAATCGGACACATTTGTCTCGAAAGTGTCCCTTATGGACAGTCAAGAGCCAGGTGAGGGCCCTTTGCGTGAGCCCGCTCCCGCCGAGTCCGTTCGCCTTGTCCCGCTCTGGCGATGGAGTACTTCACCCGAGGTCGCAGCCGTCCCGCTGTCACCAGGGATCACATCCGACGGTAGCGAAAGCCACCTTCCCTACCGTCAGAGTAGGCAAGGAGGCCTTCACGACCAGAAGAACGCGTACACGGGAGCGACACCGGCCCCACGCCACGACACGTGTGACTTTCGCGAGGAGTGTCCCTAATGGACAGTCAGTAGCGAGTCGTCGATCTTCGGTACCTGGAGATCACTCCTCGCCCTCGGGCGGCTTTTCGTTCGCGGCCGGAGGGATGTTCTTCGTCAGCTCGACGATGGTCTTCCCGGCCATGCCCGACGCGCCGTAAGTCGGGTCGCTGAGCACCTTGACCGTCTTCTCGAGAGCGTCCGCGACCTTGGGGTACTTCCTGTGCAGGTCGCCGATCGGGAAGGCGTTCCAGTAGTCGAATTTCCCGAGAATGGCGTCCCGGTCTGCTTTGGACAGCTTCTCCAGCGACTTCGTCAGCTTCTCGCGCACGACCCTGAGTGGCATGTCGCTGAGCTTCTCCGGCTTGCCGCCCGGTGGAACCTCGGGTTTCCCGCCGTCCGGAGTGCCGTCGGCCGGTTTGCCGGGCGGGCCTTCGATCGGCTTCTTGCCGCCGGGCATCGGGTGCGCGCCGGGGTTGGGCTTGGGTTTCGGCTGGGGCAGCTTGACCTTGCCGCCACCGAGCGTCAGCTTGACGACGTCGTCGGCCGCCCCGCGCGTCTTGGCGAGAATCTTGATCATCTCGCCGAGCCTCTTGGCGCAGTCGGCGATGGCCTTGGCGATTTTGGCGATCGCCACGCCGACCGTGGTCATGATGGAGGTGATCGCCGCGATGATCGAACCGCCGAAGGTGACGGGCGCGAGCGCCACCGCCACGATCGCGGCCTTGAGGATGCCCGCCAAGGTCATGGCGATGATGTCTCGGACGATCCCGCGGACGGCGCCGATGATGGCACCGGCGATCCCCATCTGCTTGCCGGCGAGATTCAGGTACTCCGACAGCGCGTCGATCTGGGCGGTGACGCCCTCCATGTCGGAGCGGAAGCGGTCGGCGGCCTCGCCGTCCCACTGCTCCATGAACTTCTTGGTGGCGGCCGCGTGGTCGTCCGACCACTCCTTCACGGCCTTGCCCTCGTTGTAGATCGCCGTCTTGGCCGCCTCGATGCCCTTCGGGTCACCCAGCAGGAAGTCCAGCGGCCAGCGGAAGATGACGATGTGCTCGATCAGCCAGCCGATCCCGGCGGTGAGCAACGACCCGATCGGATCGACGACCATGCCGAGGATTTCGATCGCCATCCCGGCCGAGGCCAGGCCGACGCTGAGCTGGTCGCCGGAGTCGACGGCTTTTTTCAGCGCGAACGCCGAATCGAAGAAGCCCGCTCCCGCGGTGTCGCCACTGCCCGCGAGGAAGTTGTTCTTCTCGTCCTTGAAGTCTTCGGCCTTGGTGCCGCTGCCGTTCCCGAAGTCGCCCCGGTGGTACTCGTCGCTCACTTGACCTTCACCTCCTCGATGCCGTCGCCCGCCGCGTTGATCAGCTTCTCCGTTTCCGCTTCGTTGGCGTCGTACTTCTTCGCGGCCTCGCGCACCCTGTCGGAGAACTCCTTCACGTTCTCCGAATACTTGTTCAGGTGGTCCCGAGCCTTCCCGCAGTGCATGCTCGCGCCGGCACCGTAGATCTGGCCGCCGAAGATGCCGAAGATGCCGGGGTCCGCCACGCAGCTGCCCACCATGTCGGCGCTCTTCCGCAGCGCGTCCTCGAGCTTGTCGAGGTGACTGGCGAACTCCGTCATGGCCTCTGTCTTGACACCGAATCCGCTCACCAGGGGCTCATTTCATCGTCGTCGGGAGTGGCAGGCCGCCGGGGCCGGGGTGCAGGCGGCTGTGCGGGACGGCCCGGGTGCGGTGGCGGCGGGAAGCCCGACGGCGGCGGGGGCCGGTACCCGGCCGGTGGTGGCGGTGTCCGGTACCCGGCCTGCGAACGTGGGTCCTCGTCGTGTGCCTCCGGGGCCCACTTGTTCTGTTCGGGGTTCTCCGGGGCGCCTTCTTCTTCCTCCACCTTCGGCAGGAAGGTACGGACCAGCTGGGCGGCTTCGTCCTCACCGTTGATCTCGGTGTACGACTCCGTGACCTTCTCGACGGTCTGGCGCTGCGCCTGTCGCACGGTCTGCATGACGAGCGAGGAGAGCCGGGCCGGTCCCAGTGCGGTCGCCCGGTTGCCGAACTCGATGGCGCTCAGCGAGCCGTTGGCCTCGACCGTCACCTTCACCGACCCGTCGGGGGATTGCACCGTGGACGCCGAGGCGGTGAACGCCGCGGTCAGTGCCTTGGCTTTCTCTTCGAGTTTCTTGGCCTCTCGCTCCAGAAGGAGCGCGAAGTCCTCACCTGCGTCGAAATTGGGTTGCATGCGTCGCCTTGGCTCGGTTCGGGCACGAAGGGGGGTTCGCCGCGGACCCCTGCGAAGCTTTCACGATCGGCCGCGAGCTGGTTCGCTTCGTATCGGTACCACCGCGTGGGAACCAGGGCAACCCCGGTGATCAGGAACTGCCCGAATGGGCCGCCGGGAACGACAGATCAGGCCAAAGGTGCGGGAAAGGCGGCGCGATGGGAACCGGACCGGTCGTACGGAACGCCCAGCGAGACGACGTCATGGCCATCTGCCGTTTCGGCGACGTCCATGTCCGAAGCCACTACACGCCACTGATCGGCGCGGAAGCCGCGGCCAAGCAGGTGCGGATGTGGTGGCACGAGACGAACGTGGGCGGGGCCGTGGCCCGAGGTTCGGTCGTGGTCGCCGAGGACGGCGGGCGGCTGGTCGGTGTCGGACAGCGCGGACGCGACGGCGACGACCACGTGATCTACAAACTTTACGTGCACCCTGCGCATCGTGGTGGCGGGTTGGGTCCGCGGCTGCTCGACGCTCTCATCGGCCAGCTCCCCCCGGACGCCGAGCGGCTGTACATCGAGCATTTCGTGGCCAACGAGCGCGCAGGTGCCTTCTATGAGCGCGAGGGCTTCACGGTGGAGCGGATCGAGCCGAGCTCCACCGAGGACCCCGGTCTCGGCGTGGTCTGGCGTGTTCGGAACCTCCGCTAGCGGAGCCATGCCGCCCGCCGTGTCGTGAAAGCCACTTTTCGAGACATGTGGTGTCCCGAAAGTAGCTTTCACGACATGAGCGCCGGGCGGCGGGGAGGCGACCCGGGCGGTCAGCGGCAAGGATCGGACTCGGCCGCGGTCTTGAGGTCCTTCAGCCAGATTTCGAGGCCCTGACCGAGCATCTCGGTGGAGTTGGGCACGTCCTTGTCCACCTGGGGTCCGGTGTGGCTCTCTTCGGTGCGGACGATGACCCCGCCCGGGATCTTGACGAAGTTCCAGACGTGCACGCCGTCGATATGCGTTCCGCCGGGGCCGTCGAGCGGGCCGGTCCAGCGAAGGCATTTGCCGGGCTGGAGTTGCCGCACGGTGGAGACGATGACGACGTCACCGGGCGGGTAGGGGGTGCCGGGCGGGACGGGAATGGTCCATTGGAACTGGGAGTGCTTGTGTAGCGGGCCGTGGTCCAGGCGTTTCATGGTGATGGGGATGACCGGGTTCTGCCAGGACGGCCAGGCTTCCACGTCGGTCTGCAGGTTCCAGATGGTGCGCAGCGGCGCCTTGATGAACGTCTCGGTCCGGTAGTGCACCTTGGCGGCCGGATCGATGCCCTTGCCTTGGCAGGTAAGCGAAGCCGGTCTGCTGTCGTGAGCGGGAGCGGCCTGCGCTGGCGTCGTGGTGCCGAGGATCCCGGCGATGGCCAGTGGTACCGCGAGCAGTGCGGCGCGGGCGCCGGTCCGGCGACGGGAGGTCGAGTGGATGCCGAGCATGGGCTTTCTCCTCAGGTCGGTTACAAGCTCTATCTGCAGTTAGAAGCTATAGCGAACCGAGGGTAGGTGTCAACAGGGGGCGTGACCGTACTTGGGGAACCCAAGCGCACCGCATCGACCGAACCTTCTCGCGGTCCGGCCACAACATCGGGCCGTGAGTGATTGACCGGACGTCCGGCCACAGTGGACGGTAGCGGTGGAGCGGACGGGGGTCCGCGGCGAAGGGAGCTGGTCATGGGCCGGTCGGTTCTGGTCACCGGCGGAAACCGGGGTATCGGGTTGGCGATCGCCCGGGATCTCGCGGCTCAGGGCCATCAGGTGGCCGTCACCCACCGCGGTTCCGGTGTGCCGGACGGCCTGTTCGGCGTCAAGGCGGACGTCACCGACTCCGGACAGATCGACGAGGCCTTCACGCTCGTGGAGGAGCATCAAGGCCCGGTCGAGATCGTGGTGTCGAACGCGGGCCTGACCGACGACACGCTGCTGGTGCGGATGAGCGAGGACCAGTTCGAACGGGTCGTCGACGCGAACCTGACCGGCGCCTACCGGGTCGCCAAACGCGCGGCCAGGGGCATGCTGCGCGGCAAATGGGGCCGGTTCGTGTTCATTTCCTCGGTCGTCGCGCTCAGCGGCGCGGCGGGCCAGGCGAACTACGCCGCCAGCAAGGCCGGGCTGATCGGTTTCTCGCGGTCGTTGGCGCGGGAGCTGGGCTCGCGCGCCATCACGTCGAACGTCGTCACGCCGGGATGCGTCCAGACCGACATGTTCGAAGAAGTCGGTGAGGAACGGAAACAGCGGCTACTCGCCGAGATCCCGGCCGGTCGTTACGCGGATCCGGCCGAGATCGCCGCCGCGGTGCGCTTCCTCGCCTCGGAAGAGGCCTCCTATGTCAACGGCGCGGTCTTGGCTGTCGACGGCGGCCTCTGTCACTGAGCGACTGACGGCACCGCCAGGGGAAAGGCCACCACGGCTTCACCGCGGACCGAGGTGGTGCCGTCCTCGACCATCACCGTGAGTGCGAGCCTGACCAGGCGTTCCCCTTCGCCGTCGGTCACTTTGAGCACGCGTCCGGTGCAGGTCGGCACGGAGCCGAGCGGGATGGGCGCGACGAACCTCGCCTGCAGGGAACGGATCCGGTCCCTGCAGGCCCAGTCGCCGACGAACCGGCCGAGGTAGGCCATCGCGAGCATTCCGTGCGCGATGACGTTTTCGTGTCCCGCCGCGATCGCGACCGCCGGGTCGAGGTGAATGGGGTTGTCGTCGCCGGAGGCCGCCGCGAATTCCGCGAGTTTCTCTTCGCTCACCCGTGGCGCGGACAGCGGAGGGAGCTCCTCGCCTGCCGAGGGGAAATCGTTCAAGACGTCACCTCCGCCGGGGAGACCATGAGCACCTGGCGCAGGTCGGCCACCGGTTCGCCGGCGCGGGTGATCGCCGTTTCCTGCACGAGGAAGGTCCGGCCCAACCGGGTGTAGAGGTCGGTGACCGTGGTGGCGAAGGTCAGTTCCTCGTTCGCGTGCACCGGCGCGTGATAGGTGAAGCGTTGCTCGGAGTGCATCACCCGCTCCACCGTGACGCCCAGCAATTCCAGTATGCCCTCGCCCGGCCGGTCCAGTTCGGCGCTGAAGAGCAGCGTCGGCGGCAGCGGGATATCCGGGTGCCCGGCGGCGCGGGCCGCCGCCAGGTCGTGGAAAACCCGGTCGTTCTCGCCGATCACGAGGGCGAACCGGTGTACTCGATCCCGGTCGACTCCGGTGGTGAACGGCGGCAACCGCAGGCCGATGAACGTTTGCTCGATCACGGTCGAATTCTAAATCCTTTCGGCCGGAATGCACAGCGCTCGTCCGTGCCGCGCGATCGGGATATCGGATTCCGATATTCGCGGTGACGAGGCCTCCGACTTCTTAGGAAACCGGGGTCTGCGAGCGGAGTCGGTGACTTGACTGTCGCATGTTTGCGCAATTCACGGCGTTAGCGGAATCTTTACGCGGCCGATGGTAGCGCTCTGTGATGATGAACGCTGGGAGCGCTCCCCTGGCTCCGGCGAATCCGTGTGGAAGATGCCATTGTGGGCGGATCTTCACCTCTTCCCTCGAATACGGAGCGTGTAAACCGCCTGGACGAGAGCTTCGGGTCGGATGACCCTTGAGTGTCACCGAAGCAGACATTGGAGTGACGCTGTGTGCATCGAAATGGTCTCGCTATCCCTTGGTTGGGTGAATTTCGGCCAGTGGCGATGCGCTGTCGGTTCCGGTTGACTCGTGCTCGAGACGCCGCTTCGGCGATGGCGGAACAACACGGGCAGGGCCTGTCGAGAGGGCGCGTCCGATCAAGAGCGGCGGAGCGGGCATTGTGCTGCGTTCTTCTTCTCGAACGGTTTTTTCGGACAGTGTGGAGGCATTCCTTTGAACTCGATTCCGGTGGAAGTCCCCGCCTTCGTAGTGGTGCCAGGTGTCCAGGTGCAGTGGGCTCTCGAGGGCAAGGCGAAGGCGCTGACCTCGGTGGTGGAGAATGCCTACCGGCTGCACGGAGGCGGCGAAACGGTCAATCCGCCCTCATATTTCCTGCGGTTCGAGGACCGTCCCAACGCGCGCATAATCGCCTTGCCCGCGTCGCTGGGTGGAGCCGAGCCCGTGGACGGGATGAAGTGGATTTCCAGCTTTCCCGACAACCTGGAAAAGGGGATTCCGCGCGCGTCGGCCGTACTGGTACTGAACGACCCGGTGACCGGATATCCCTTGGCCTGCATGGAGTCCTCGATCATCAGCGCGGCACGCACGGCCGCGTCCGCGGTGCTGGCCGCCGAGGTGCTGAGCAAGGACCGGTCACGTCCGGCCAGGGTGGGTTTCCTCGGTGCCGGGCTGATCGCCAGGTACGTCCACCAATACCTGGTGGACACCGGCTGGTCCTTCGCCGAACTGGGCGTGCACGACCAGGTCCCGGAGTACTCGACCGGTTTCCGTGACTATCTCGAGCGGTCGGGGCCGGGCGGCACCACCACCGTGTACGAGACGAGCGAGGAGCTGATCCGGGCCAGCGATCTCGTCGTGCTCACGACCACCGCGGCCGAGCCGTACCTCGATGACCCGAGCTGGTTCGACCACCACCCCCTCGTGCTGCACATCTCCCTGCGCGACCTGTCGCCCGAGGTCATCGAGTCCTCGTTCAACGTGGTCGACGACATCGAGCACTGCCTCAAGGCGAACACCTCCGTCCACCTGCTCGAACAGCGGCTGAAGCACCGCGACTTCCTCGGCGGCACGCTCCATGACGTACTCACCGGGAGCCTCTCGGTACCCCGTGACGGGACGGTGGTCTTCTCGCCGTTCGGTCTCGGCGTCCTGGACCTCGCCGTCGGCCGGTACGTCTATGGCGAACTCGAGACGGCGGGTCGCCTCACGCCGATCGACGGATTCTTCTCCGAACTCAGCCGCCATGGCTGAGGGGGCGCGAGGCGGACGCGGGTTCAGTGACGACTACAAGAGAAGGCGGCAGGGGTGACACTCATTACTCGTGCGGAGGACTTCAACGCCAATGACCTCTACATCGATCTCGGGCACGCGCTGGGCCGGTCCCTGCACCTGAAGTGCGAGGGCTTCAACTTCGCAGGTTCCATCAAGTTCAAGGCCGCGCAGGAAATGGTGAACGGGGCGGAGGACAGGGGGCTGCTCGGGCCCGGTTCCACGATCATCGAGTCGTCCTCGGGAAACCTCGGTGTCGCGCTCAGCATGATCGCCGCGAGCCGGGGCTACGAGTTCATCTGTGTCACCGATTCCCGGTGCAACGAGACGATGCGTCTGCAGATGCTCGCCTTGGGCGCCGAGGTGCATGTCGTGACCGAGCCCGACGGCGAACGGGGCCTGGTCGGCGCGCGGATCGATCTCGTCCGCCGGTTGTGTGCGCGGAACACCGGCTATGTGTGGCTGAACCAGTACGGGAATCCCGACAACTGGGGTGCGCATTTCACCGGCACGGGACCGGAGATCGCCAAACAGTTCCCCGACCTGGATGTGCTCTTCGTCGGCGCCGGGACGACCGGGACGCTGATGGGGTGTGCCCGCTATTTCCGGGAATTCAGGCGGCAGACCAAGATCGTCGCGATCGACGTCGTCGGCTCGACGCTGTTCGGAGGGCCGTCGAAGCCCCGTGCCATTCCGGGACTCGGCAATGGGATCCGCCCGGGCATCTTCGACGAGTCCTTGGTCGACGACGTGGTGGTGGTCGACGAGGTGGCCACCGTGCGCATGTGCCGCCGGCTGGCCGGAAAGGGGTTCCTGTTCGGCGGCTCCACCGGAACGGTGGTCGCGGGAGCACTGTCCTGGCTGGACCGGTGGGACGGCGGGGACTTGGTGACGGTCGCGGTTTCCCCGGATTTCGGAACACATTATCTCGGCACGGTGTACCGGAGTGAATGGGTGGAAGAGGTCTACGGCAACGTGGTTTGAGGTGGCGCGCGCCGAATCGCGCGTACTGGTGGTCGTGATTGTTTCGGGTGGCTGAAGCTGCCCGAAATAATTGCGGCCATTGGCGTTTTTCCGCATTTTGCGGTCTGCGCGATGAGCGGAAAAAATTGCAATAAGTGTCTTGACACCCCATCTTGGCTGTATTTATCCTCCTTTCGTGGGACACCGGTAGGTGGTCCTCATCCGAAGGTCGTAGTTCTGCGGAAGTAACGATCTCGCCGAAATCGATGTGGTGCCGAAGGTCGGACTCGCGTCCTTTGCCCGCTCTGTTGCGAAGTGCCATCCACTGTCAGTACGAGGCATCGGGAGTCGAATTAGCCATGCTTGTCAACGAGCAAGATCAGGAGATCTCGTCGACCCGGGCAGTGCGGGATTGTTTCACCCTGATCCACGTACTGCGTGAGCACGGCGTGTCCGAAAAGGACCGTGTCGTCCTGTCGGCCGAAAACTCCGCCGAGTTCGTCCTGACCCTGTTCGCGCTGATGGAGCTGGGTGTCTCGGTCGGGCTGATCGACCGGAAGATCCCGGAGGCGGCGTGCGCCCAGCTGGTCGCGGAGTCAGGTGCCCGCTGGTTCCTCTCCGACCACAGCCGGCTTGACCCCGCTTTCGGCGAGATCCAGGAGGGCTGGCTGCCCCTTGACCAGTTGAGTGCGCGCGCCAAGGCACTCGACGAGTCGGGCGACGAGATCGAGCGCGGTGACGAGCTCACCTTCGAACGCTGGGCCGCCCGGCCGGACGCGTTGCTGGTGTGGAGTTCCGGCAGTTCGGGTGTGCCTAAGGGGATCTTCCGCGGCGGCGCGTCGGTGCTGAACAACGTGCGGCGGACTCACGAACGGATGGGGTACACGGCCGACGACGTGCTGTTGCCGCTGCTGCCCTTCACTCACCAGTACGGGCTTTCCATGCTGCTGTTGTGGTGGCGTTCCGCCGCCACGCTGACCGTGGTGCCCAGCAACCGGATCGACCGGGCGCTGGAGTCCATCACCCGGCGAGGCGTGACGGTGGTGGACGCGGTCCCCGCCGCCTATCGCACCATGCTCCGGATGACGGAGGGGCGCAGGTCCATGGCCTCGTTCGTCGATTCGGTGCGGATGTGGTGCGTGGGCGGCGAACCACTGGGAGACGACCTGCGGCGCCGTTTCGCCGCCAGGGTCGGCAAGCCGTTGCTGGACGGTTACGGGAGCAGCGAGGCCGGCAACATCGCCATCGCGGGCCCGGACTGCCCTGTCCATTGTGGACCTCCGCTGCCCGGTATCGCCGTGCAGGTGCTCGGGGACAACGGCAGGCCGGTTCCGCCGGGCGTGGTCGGCGAGGTGGTCGTGCGCACGCCGGACCTGATGTCGGGCACGCTTGAGCCCGGCGGGCTGGTGCGCCCGGTCGACCAGCTCGATTACCACACCGACGACATCGGCTTCCTGGATCAGGAAGGCAACCTCCGGGTACTGGGCCGGAAGTCGGCGGTGCACCGGTTCGGGCACACCCTCTATCCGGACGCGATCGCGGACAAACTCAGTGACTGCGGGGCACCGGTCCGGCTCGTCCCGGTGGAGAACGAAGCGCGGGGGACGCAGCTGGTGCTGCTCGTCGCGGATCCGGACGAGCGGCCGGTCGCGCACTGGCGCCGGGCCACGGGCAAGTTCCTCGCCGAGTACGAGCGGCCGAACCGGATCGTGGTCCTTCCGGAATTCCCGGTGAAGAGCAACGACAAAGTGGATTTGCAGGCGCTCAGAGACATGGCTTCGAGCGCGGTCGCGCTCGAAGGAGTGAAAGGATTCCGTTCAGTGGGACGTGTCGGTGCTTCCGCGGAGGATCTGTCGTCGATCCCGTTCCCCGACCGGGTCGATCGCCTCGCCGCGGTGGTGGAGGTGTTGCGGAACCGGCGGTCCGAGGTGATCGAGGTACTCACCGAGGTCTGCAACTACAAGACCGCCTACGGAGAGGTCGACGCCTCGATCGGCGCGCTGGAAGGCGCGGTGGCCGAAGTGGCGGAACACGAGCCGCGCGCGATCGGTCAGGTCGGCGTGCTGATGCCGTCGAACATTCCGCTCTACAGCTACGTTCTGTACCTCCTGATCCCCAGTCTCTACAGCGAGCGAGTGGTGTTCCGGCCGTCCCGGCGGATCGACGACCAGACCCGGAAACTGCATGAACTGCTCGCCGGGGCGCACGGTCTGCCGATCGTGCTGGACGACAGCGAGCAGGCGGAGTTCCTGAACGGCGAGGGCGCCAGGTCCGACGTGCTGGTGTTCACCGGCACGTACAAGAACGCCGAAAAGATCCGGATGGGGCTGCGCCGCGATCAGCTGTTCCTCTACTTCGGACAGGGTGTCAACCCGTTCATCGTCGGCCCGGGCGCGGATCTTCCGAAGGCGGTCGACGGCTTGCTGCGGGTACGCATGCTCAACTCCGGACAGGATTGCTTCGGCCCGGACGTGGTGTTCGTGCACACCTCGATCAGCGCTCAGTTCTGCAATCTGCTCTGCCGCCGCGTATCCGGCTTGCGCCACGGCCGGTTCGAGGATCCGCTCGCCGAGTACGGTTCGATGTTCTATCTGGACGCCTTCGACGCCTCGCTGGAATACCTGCGCAAGAACCGGGAGTTCCTCGCCGCGGGCGGCGATGTGAACTTCGTGGACAACCATCTCCGGCCGACCGTGCTGATCCGGCAGGCGGACACCAAGGTGAACCCGCCCGAACTGTTCGCGCCGATCTTCAACGTGGTGCCGTTCACTTCGCAGGAGTGGCTGCACGAGATGGTGGATCACCCGTACTTCGAGGAGCGGGCGATGGCGGCCACCGTGTTCGGCCGGATGCCGGAGACCGTGGAACTGCTCCGCCGTCGGCACACCGTCAGCGTCAACGAAACCCTGATCGAGGTGGAGAGCGGCAACAGCCCGTTCGGTGGCACCGGGATCAGGGCCAACTACGCCGCCATCGGTAAAAAGCGGTACGCGCAGCCGTTGTTGCTCAGCAAAGCGGTGGCCGACCACCTGTCCGTAGCGGATATCGCGGCCGAGCAGATCGCTTGAGCCGGCCATGGAACACGGGGAGCGGCAGATGAGCGCGGCATCGGACCGAACGATCGAGGGTTGCTGGAACGCGGCCGCCCTCGCGCTCGGCGGGTCGGCGGTACGGACCGTCTTCGGCCTGCCGGGTGACGATCTCGACGCGCTGGGCGCGATGGCGGACGCCGGTATCCGGTTCGTCCTGTGCCGCGATCAGCGCAACGCCGTGTTCATGGCCACCGGTTACGCCATCCAGTCCGGTGACCTCGGCGTGGCGGTGCTGGGCAAGGGGCCCGCGGTGACCAACGCGGTGACCGGGTTGCTCGAGGCGCGCGGTTCGGCCGCACCGGTCCTGGTCTTGTCCGGGGGTACTTCGACCGACCGCCAGGGCAGTGGTGCGTTCCAGGAACTGGATCAGCTCTCCGTGGTCCGGCCACTGGTGAAGTGGGCCGCGAGGGTGGATCATCCCGGTCGGCTGATCCCGATGCTCCGCCGCGCGATACTCGTCGCGCGCGGTGGCACCCCGGGTCCGGTGTACCTGGAACTGCCGGATCACCTGCTGACCAAGAAGATCCCGCTCCCGGCCGTGGTGGCGGGGGCGGAGCCGGAACGCCCGGCCACGATCACGCTGGCCGGTGACTCGCCCGTGGCAGCGGCGCTCGGCGCCGCGGCCCGGCCGATTCTGCTGGTGGGCGGCGGGATGCGGCATCGGAACGCCGACCGCCGCGTGGAGCGGCTGGCCGAGGCATTCGGTGCCGCGATCGCCTGTACCGCGAGTGGACGCGGCGTGGTTGACGAGACTTCATCGCTCTACTGTGGACTGTCCGGGTTGTACACCCCGGAGCCGTCCGGTCCCTTGTGGGCGGACGCGGACTGCGTGCTCGCGCTGGGAAGCAGGCTGGAGGAGACGGCGACCTTCGGCTGGCCGGAGCGGATCGGCAAGGACGTCCCGGTGATCCAGGTCAACGTGGACGCGGCGGAGCTGAGCGCCGAATTCGACGGCCCGGCACTGCTCGCCGACGCGGGTGCGGTGATCGACGCCCTGCTCGCGAACGCGCCCGAACGCGCCGGAGGTACCGCGTGGACCGAGCGGGTAGGCGCGGTCCACCGGGAACTGCGTACGGCGCACCAGGAAGCGCTGGTGAAGCTGCGCGCCGAGCCGGAACCGGCGATCGCCGAGCTGCTCGAAGCGCTGGACACGGTGCTGCCCGGCGACCGGATCCTGGTGCAGGAGAACGGCTTGCAGGACATGTGGTCCTATCGGTTCCCGCTTTACGCCTGTGACGGCGAGGCGAGCTCGGTGGTGCCTTCGGAGCAGACCAGCCTCGGTTTCGGTGCCGCCGCCGCCATCGGGGTGAAGGAGGCCGCGCCGGACCGGCCGGTGGTCGCCTTCGTCGGTGACGGGGCGTTCGGCCTGTTCGCCGCGGACCTGCCGACCGCGATGGACCGGGGCGTGCTCTACGTGGTGCTGCGTAACGGTGGATACGGCTGGCTGCAGGCTCAACTGGACCAGCGCGATCAGCCGATCCCCGAGACCTCTTTCGTGGATCAAGCGATGACCCGGGTCGGCGCGCCGGACCTGCCGGGTCTGCGCCAGTTCACCGTGGCCGAACGGGAAACCCTCGTTTCCCAGGTGACGGAGGCGGCGAAGCTCTGCGCCGCCGGGGAAACCGTCGTGCTCAACATGCCCGTCCGCCTGGCGGACTCGATGTTCGGCGGAGCCAAGGCAGGCGGCGACTTTCCCGTGCTGTCCGGCCCGGCGTGACGGGCGAGGCGGCGGAGCAGTGGCCATCTACCGAAAGGAGCAGATGATGTCCGTTCCTGGCAACGAAGCGGGCCGGAAGGTCGTGATCACCGGTTGGGGTGCGGTGACGCCGGTGGGCCTCACCGCCGACGAGACCTGGCAGGCGCTGATCGCGGGGAAGAGCGGGATCGGCACGGTGACCTGCATCGAGGCCGATGATCTGCCGACGAATCTGGCCGGAGAGGTCACCGGCTTCGACCCCAAGCGGTATCTGGAGCACAAACAGCTTCGACGCATGGATCCCTACGCGCAATACGCCTTCGCGGCGGCCAGCGAGTCGCTCCGCATGGCGAAGCTGGACATCGACGAGGAGAACGGCGCCCGGGTGGGCGCGCTGATCGGCAGTGGGTACGGGCCGATGAGCTCGATGGTCAAACACGTGACCGAACTCGAAAGCAAGGGCCCGCGCGCGGTGAGCCCGTTCGCCCCGATCACCGGTGCGATCGACAGCGCGGCAGGCGAGATCAGCCTGGCGTTCGGGGTCATGGGGCCGACCAGGGCGATGAGCAGCGCTTGTGCTTCGGGGACCGACGCGATCGGGGAAGCCGCTCGCTGGATCCGGAGCGGGGTGGTGGACGCGGTGATCGCGGGCGGCGCCGAACATGTGCTGACCCGGATCGACCTGGCCGGTAGCGGGAACGCGAAGGCGCTCTCCACCAGGACCGGGACGCCGACCGAGGCGTCGCGGCCCTTCGACGCCGACCGGGACGGCTTCGTGATGAGCGCCGGTGCCGGCGTGCTGATCCTGGAATCGGCCGAACACGCGCTGGCCCGCGGGGCGACGGTGCTCGCCGAGGTGCTCGGCTACGCGTCGACCTCGGACGCCCATCACTGGACCGCGCCGCATCCGACGGGCCGCGGGGTGCGGGCGGCGATGCGCGGCGCGCTCGCGGACGCCGGGATCGCACCGTCCGATGTGGACTACATCAACGCGCACGGGACCAGCACGCTGCTGAACGACAAGTCCGAATTGGACTCGATCCGCGCGGTGTTCGCCGAACGGGCCGAGCAGATCCCGATCAGTTCCACCAAATCGATGACCGGGCACATGATCGGCGCCGCCGGCGCGGTGGAGGCGATGGTCGGCGCGATGGTGATCAACAGCGGGATCGTGCCACCGACGATCAACTGTCATCGGCCGATCGACGACAAGGTGAACTTCGTGCCCCACGAAGCGCAGCGGCACGACGTGGACGTGGTCATGAGCAACTCCTTCGGATTCGGCGGGCACAACGCCGTCGTCGTGCTGCGCCGCTGGACGCGGTAGCTCGAACGGAACCGGCCTTCGCCGGTTCTCGGCAAGTGGTCGGTGAAACCGGAGAAGCGAGACGGAGAAACGTAGCGATGCAGAAAGCTCCACGAGGTCGACTTCGGCCGCTCTCAGCCGCCCAGCGCGGAATCTGGTACGCGCAGAAGCTGAACCCGGACAACCTTTTCGTGATGTCCGAGTACCTCGAGATCCACGGTTCGATCGACGTGGAGCTGTTCGACGAGGCGCTGCGGCGTACCGCGCTCGAAGCGGAGACGGCCCGGGTCCGGGTGGTCGAGGACGACGACGGGGTCTGGCAGTACCCGGTGGACCACGGGCCGTTGCTCAGCTTCGACTACCGCGGCCACGCCGATCCGTCGGCCGACGCGGAAGCCTGGATGCGGGAGGACCTCTACCGCGAGTTCGAACCGGACGTCCCGCTCGCGGTGGACGCGTTGTTCCAGGTCGCCGACGAGAAGTTCCTGTACTACCAGCGCACCCACCACCTGACCTCGGACGGTGTCAGCGGCCGGATCTTCGCCGGACGGCTGGCCGAGATCTACACCGCGCTGGTCACGGGCACCGAGTACCGGGCGCCCTACTTCGCCTCGCTGGACGAGTGCCTCGCCGACGAGGCGGAATACCGGTCCTCGCCCGCCTTCGAACGCGATCGGCGGTACTGGTCGCGGCGGCTGGCCGATCGGCCGTCGCCGGTCGGGGTGACCGCAGGCAGCGCGCCCGCCAGCGCCCGTCCGGTGCGCCGCACCGCCTACCTCGACCCGGACCTGCTGGCCCGGTTGCGCACGGTGGCCAGGGCGCACGCGAGCAACTGGTCGGTCGCGCTGACCGCGGCCGTCGGCGTGTACCTGCACCTGCTCACCGGCGCGCGAGTGGTGCCCGTCGGGTTCCCGGTGGCGGCGCGCACGAGCAAGGTCCTCAAGACCACGCCGATCATGGCGTCCAACATTTTGGCGCTGGTGCTGGACATCGACCCCGCGATCACCTTCGGCGAAGTCCTGCGCAGGACCACCCGGGAGGCCCGCGAGACGTTGAAGCACCAGCGGTACCGGCAGGAGGACATCCTCCGGGACCTGAACCTGGTCGGCGGCGCGGATCAGCTGGCCGACGTCGTGGTCAACATCATGCCGTTCGACTACAACGTCACCTTCGGCGGACATCCCGTCACCGCGCACAACCTGTCCAACGGGGTCCTCGACAACATCGAGATCACCGCCTACGACCGGATGGACGGCGGCGGCGTCCGGATCGACTTCGACGGCAACGAGTCGCTGTACCGGGACGAGGAGATCGAGGCGCACCTTTCGGCCCTGCTGCGGCTGCTCGAAGCGCTGGTGGCCGAGCCGGACGTCCCGCTGTCCCGGTTCGATCTGGTCTCCGAGGCCGATCGGCACCGGATGCTCGTCGAATGGAACGACACCGCGAAACCGGCGGAGTTCACCGACGTGGTGGAACGCGTGCGGGAATTCGCCCGCCACACCCCGGACGCGGTCGCGGTGGTCGACGACGACGGCGAAACCACCTACGCCGAGCTTGTCGCGAGGGCAAGCGCGCTGTCCCGCGAGCTCCGTGCGGCGGGCGCGGGGCCGGACACGCTGGTCGCGCTGCCCACCGAACCGGGCGCCGGGTTCATCACCTCGGTCCTCGGTGTTTTCGGCGCGGGCGCGGCCTATGTGCCGATCGACGTCGACGCCCCGATCGCCCGGTCCGCCGCCCTTCTCCAAGACTGTGGCGCCCGGCTGGTGCTCTGCTCACCGGCGCTGGCCGGATACGGCGAGTCGCTCGTCGCGGAGGCCGGGCATGCCGCCGAGGTGGTGGTGACCGGTGGCTCCCGCGACGAGCTCACCGACCTGCTGCCCGTCCTCGGCGCGGGGGACGACTTGGCCTATGTGCTGTTCACCTCCGGCTCCACCGGAAAGCCCAAGGGCGCCATGGTGCATCGCCGCGGCATGGTCAACCACCTGCTGGCCAAGGTGGACGACTGCGGCCTCACCTCGGACGACGTCATCGTGCAGAACGCACCCCTCACCTTCGACATCTCCATCTGGCAGATGCTTGCCGCGCTCGTCGTCGGCGGTCGCACCCGTGTCGTGCGCCGGGCGCTGGCCGTGGACCCGAGGGCCCTTTTCCGCCGCGTCGCCGAGGAAAAGGTCACTATTCTCGAAGTGGTGCCGTCGCTGCTGCGCGCGGTGCTGGACGCCTGGGAGGCCGACGGGAGCCTGCTCGGGCTGCCGGAGCTGCGCTGGCTGCTGGTGACCGGGGAGGCGTTGCCCGCCGACCTGTGCGCGCGCTGGCTGGAGCGCTACCCGGCTATCCCGATGATGAACGCCTACGGGCCGACCGAATGCTCCGACGACGTCACGCACGCGGTGATCGACCGGCCGGACGTGGTCGGCACGGACGTCGTGCCGATCGGAAAGGCACTGCGCAACACCCGGCTTTACGTCCTCGACGACCGGCTGCGACCGGTGCCCATCGGCAGCCCCGGCGAGCTGTACGTCGGCGGAACCGGTGTCGGCCGCGGGTATCTGGCCGATCCGGCGCGGACGGCGGCGGTTTTCCCGGCCGACCCGTACAGCCCGCGGCCGGGCGCCCGGATGTACCGCACGGGTGACTACGTGCGTGCCTTCCCGGACGGCGCGCTGGTGTTCCTGGAGCGCCGCGACCATCAGGTGAAGATCCGGGGGCATCGGATCGAGCTCGGCGAGATCGAGTCGGTCCTGTCCCGCCATCCGGCCGTCGCGCAGCTCGCCGTCGTGGTCCGCGAAGACCGGCCGGGAGACAAACGGCTGGTCGCCTACGTCGTGCCGCCACAGTCCGAAATGGACACTGTCGACGGTTCGGAGCTGCGTGCCCACGCCGAGGCCGCGCTGCCCGCTTCCATGGTTCCCGCCGCGTTCGTCGTGCTTCCCGCGCTGCCGCTCACCCCGAACGGCAAGCTGGACCGGAAAGCCCTGCCGTCACCGGACTTCGGTGGCGCGGCGGACTCCGGCGGCCGCGCTCCGCGAGGTCCGGTCGAGGAGTTGCTCGTCGGGGTCTTCGCCGACGTACTGGGTCTCGACGAGGGGCCGGGTGTCGACGACAGTTTCTTCGATCTGGGCGGGCATTCGCTGCTGGCCACCCGGTTGGTCAGCAAGGTGCGCTCGGCGCTCGACGTGGAGCTGTCGATCCGATCGGTGTTCGAGGCGCCCACGGTCGCCGGGCTGGCCCGGCTGGTCGAGAACGCCGGACGCGCCCGGCTCAAGATCACCGCCAGGGAACGGCCCGAAGTGCCGCCGTTGTCCTTCGCCCAGCGGCGGCTGTGGTTCGTGAACCGGCTGGACGAGGCGGGCGGTGTCTACAACATCCCGCTGCCGTTGCGGCTCAAGGGAAACCTCGACGAAGTAGCACTGTTCGCCGCGTTCGGGGATCTGCTCGCCCGGCACGAACCGCTGCGCACCCTGTTCCCGGAGGAGAACGGCGAACCGGGTCAGCTGCTCTTGGACGTCGAGGACGCGGTGTCCCGGTTGGCCGCGGCGACCTCGACCGAGCGGGTGACCGAGGCCGCGCTGGCCGAGAGGCTCGCTTCGGCCTCCTCGTGCCGGTTCGACCTCGGCACGGAACCGCCGATCAAGCTCTGGCTGTTCGAACTGGCCGCCGACGAACACGTCCTGCTCGTGGTGCTGCACCACATCGCCGGGGACGGCTGGTCGCTGGCGCCGTTGCTGCGTGATCTGGAGGTCGCCTACCGGGCCAGGCTCGCGGGCGACGCGCCCGCGCAGGCCCCGCTTCCGGTGCGGTACCTGGATTACACCTTGTGGCAGCGGGAGATGCTCGGCTCCGACGCGGATCCGGACAGTGTGCAGGCCGAGCAGATCCGGTACTGGCGGGATCGGCTCGCCGGACTGCCGTCCGTCCTCGAACTGCCCGCTGACCGGCCGCGGCCCGCGGTGGCCTCCTACCGGGGCGGCCGGGTGCCTTGGGCGCTGGACGGCGACACCTACGCCCGGCTCACCGCGCTCGCCAGGCAGTCGCAGGTCAGTGTCTTCATGGTGCTGCAGGCGGCGGTTTCCGCGCTGTTGACCAGGATGGGCGCCGGTACCGACATCCCGATCGGCACTCCGGTCGCCGGGCGTACCGACGAGGCGTTGGACGATCTGGTCGGGTTCTTCGTGAATACGCTGGTGTTGCGGACCGACACCTCGGGCGAGCCGACGTTCCGTGAGTTGCTGGAGCGCGTGCGGCAGACGGATCTGTCCGCCTACGCCCATCAGGACGTTCCGTTCGAGCGGCTGGTGGAGGTGCTCAACCCGGAGCGTTCGCTGGCCTGGCATCCGCTGTTCCAGGTGTTGCTGGTGCTGCAGAACACCCCCGAGCCCGAGCTGGACCTGCCCGGTCTCCGGCCGAGCCTCGAGCAGATGCGCACCACCGTGTCCAAATTCGACCTCTGGTTCGACATCGAGGAGACCCGGGACGACTCGGGTGTGCCGAACGGGCTGGCCGGCGCCATCGAATACGCCGCCGACCTGTTCGATCCCGAGACCGCCGGCTCACTCGGTGCGCGACTGAAGCGGTTGCTCACCGCGGTGGCCGACCATCCCGACGCCCCGATCGACGCGCTGGAGATCCTCGAACCCGCCGAGCGCGAACGGATCACCGTCGCCTGGAACGACACGGCACGGGACTTCCCGCTGACCACGCTGACCGCGTTGCTGGAGACCACTTCGCTTCGGCACGGCGAGGCGACCGCCGTGGTCTGCGGTGAGGATTCGCTGACCCACGCCGAACTGCACGAGCGGGCGAACCGGCTGGCCAGGGTGCTGGTGGACCGCGGAGTCGGTCCGGAGTCGCTGGTCGCGGTGGCGTTGCCGCGTTCGGCGGACGCGGTCGTGGCGTTGCTGGCGGTGCTGAAGGCGGGCGGGGCCTACCTCCCGGTGGACCCGGGCTATCCGGCGGAGCGGATCTCGTTCATGTTCGCCGACGCCGAGCCGGTGTGCGTGCTCACCGATTCGGTACTCGGCGCGCACCTTCCGCCGCTGCCCGAGCGAACCGCGCTGGTGGCGCTGGACGATCCCGCGCTGGCCGGGGAACTTCGGCGACAGTCCGCCTCGACACTGACCGACGCCGACCGTCGTGGCCCGGTGTCGCCGGGCAACCTCGCCTACGTCATCTACACGTCGGGTTCGACCGGCCTGCCCAAGGGCGTCACGATCGACCACCGCGGTGTGGTGGACCTGGTGTGCTGGGCGCTGGAGTACTTCCCAGCGGACCAGCTCGCCTCGGTGTTGCTGTCGACTTCGCTGAACTTCGACGTGTCGGTGTTCGAGCTGTTCGCCCCGCTGGCGGCCGGTGGCCGGGTGGAGCTGGTGGAGAACCTGCCGGCTTTGCTGGAGCGGGGCGGCTGGTCCGGCGGTCTGGTCTCCGGGGTGCCGTCGGTGTTCGCGCAGGTGCTCGCCGCCGGGGTGGAACTGGACGCGCGTGCCGTGGTGCTGGCAGGCGAAGGCTTGCCCGCCAAGGTGTTCAACCAGGTGCGCAGGTCGGTTCCGGACGCGGAGATCGCGAACATCTACGGTCCGACCGAGGCGACGGTGTACTGCCTGGAGTGGCGGTCGGCGGGGGACGGGGAACTCACCCGGGCGGCGTTGACGGGCAAGCCGCTGTCGAACCACCAGGCCTACGTGCTGGACGCGGGTCTGCGTCCGGTACCCGCCGGGGTGTCGGGGGAGTTGTACATCGCGGGCGCGGGACTGGCCAGGGGCTACCTCGGTCGTCCGGGGTTGACCGGCGAGCGGTTCGTGGCGAATCCGTTCGGCGCCCCGGGATCGCGGATGTACCGCACCGGCGATCTGGTGCGGTGGACGGCCACGGGGGACATCGACTACCTCGGTCGTGCCGACGATCAGGTGAAGGTGCGCGGGTTCCGGATCGAACTGGGTGAGATCGAATCCGTGCTGTCCCGGCATTCCGATGTGGACGGTGTCGCCGTCGTGGTGCGCGCGGACCGGCGCGGGGACAAGCAGTTGGTCGCCTACCTGACCGGTACCGGCCTGGACATGACCGACGTGCGGGCCTTCGCCGGTGCGTCGCTGCCGGGGTACATGGTTCCGGCGGCCTTCGTGGTGCTGAACGAATTCCCGTTGAACGCCAACGGAAAACTGGACCGGCGGGCACTTCCGGAGCCGCAGTTCGCCGTCGGCGCGACAGGGGGACGTGCTCCCGCCGACCAGGTCGAAGAAGCGCTGTGTTCGGTGTTCGCCGAGATACTCGGCCTGGAAACCGTCGGGGTCGAAGACAGCTTCTTCGATCTGGGCGGGCATTCGCTGCTGGCCACCAGGTTGATCAGCCTGGTCCGGTCCGCGCTGGAGGTGGAACTGCCGATCCGTTCGGTGTTCGAGGCACCCACCCCCGCCGGGCTCGCCCGCGCCGTCCGGCGGGCAGGCGCCGCGCGGCAAGGGATCGAGGTCAGGCAGCGGCCCGAGCTCGTGCCGTTGTCGTTCGCGCAGCGGCGGCTGTGGTTCCTGAACCAGTTGGACCGGGCCGGGGGGATGTACAACATCCCGATCGCGGTGCGGCTGTCCGGTGAACTGGATCGGATGGCCCTGTTCGAAGCGATCACGGACGTGGTCGCCCGGCACGAAGCCCTGCGCACGGTTTTCCCCGACCAGAACGGTCAACCCGTCCAAGAAGTCCTCGAAGCCGCTGCCGCCGTACTGCAGCTGATCGAGGGGTTCACCGTGGACCCGATCAGCGAGACCGACCTGCCCGCCCGGCTGCGGACGGCCGCCGGTGCCCGCTTCGACCTGGCCGTGGAGCTTCCGCTCAAGGCGTCCCTGTTCGAACTGAGCCCCACCGAACACGTGCTGGCGCTGGTGGTGCACCACATCGCCGGTGACGGCTGGTCGCTCACGCCGTTACTGCGCGATCTGAGCGCCGCGTACCGGTCGCGGGTGGCCGGGCAGCATCCGCTGTTCGTACCGCTGCCGGTCCAGTACGCGGACTACGCGTTGTGGCAGCGCGAGATGCTCGGGTCCGAAGTGGACTCCGGCAGCGAGTTCGCCCGGCAGCTCGGCTTCTGGCAGGACCGGCTCGCCGGGATCCCGGACGCCATCGAACTGCCGGCGGACCGGCCCCGGCCGGATATCGCCACGCATCGGGGCGCCGCCCTGTCCTGGCGGATCGGCGCGGACCTGCACGCCGGAATGGCCGCGCTGGCGCGAAAGCATCAGGCGAGTGTGTTCATGGTGGTGCAGGCGGCGGTGTCCGCGCTGCTGTCGCGGCTCGGCGCGGGTACCGACATTCCACTCGGGACGGTGGTGGCCGGCCGGACCGACCGGGCGGTGGACGATCTGGTCGGCTTCTTCGTGAACACGCTGGTGTTGCGCACGGACATCGGCGGGGATCTGAACTTCACCGAACTGCTGCACCGCGTCCGGCGTGACGACCTCGCCGCGTTCGCGCATCAGGACCTGCCGTTCGACCGCCTGGTGGAGATCCTCGACCCGGATCGGTCGCTGGCCAGGCATCCGTTGTTCCAGGTGATGCTGGTACTGCAGAACACCGAGGCCCCCGAGTTCGACCTGCCCGGTCTCACCTCGGCGGTGGTCGAGCTCGAAACCCGGCTGGCGAAGTTCGACCTGACCTTCGACCTCACCGAGACCTTCACCGCGGACGGCGCACCGGACGGGATCGAAGGTGTCATCGAGTTCGCCACCGACCTGTTCGACGACCGGACGGTGGAGCTGCTGGGCCGCCGGCTGGAACGGCTGCTCGCCGCCGTGACCGTGGATCCGGCCGTGCCGCTGTCCAGGGTCGAACTGCTCGACGACGAGGAGCGCCACAACCTCCTGTCCGGCTGGAACGGGACGACCCCGATCGCCGAGGGCGGGCACACCCTGCCCGAACTGTTCGAGGCGCAAGCCACGCGTACCCCGGACGCGCTCGCGGTGACCAGCGGCGGCGAGTCGTTGACCTACGCCGAGCTCAACGCGCGGGCGAACCGGCTCGCCCGGTTGCTCGCCGGACGCGGGGCCGGACCGGAGTCGGTCGTCGCCCTCGCCTTGCCGCGCTCGGCCGATCTGGTCGTCGCGCTGCTCGCGGTGCTCAAGGCGGGTGCCGCCTATCTGCCGATCGACCCGGACTATCCGGCCGACCGCATCGCGTATCTGCTCCTCGACGCCCGGCCGGTGCTCACCGTGACGACCCCGGAGGTGCGGACGGTCGCGTCGGACACGCCGCGGGTCGTCCTCGGTTCGGCCGCCACGGAGGCGGAACTGTCGGAGCAGCCGGACGCCGACCTCGTCGACGCGGACCGCATCGCGCCGCTGAAGCCGCAGCATCCGGCGTACATCATCTACACGTCCGGCTCGACCGGGAAGCCCAAGGGCGTGGTGGTGCCGCACCAGAACGTGGAACGCCTGTTCTCCGCCACCGACCACTGGTTCCACTTCGGACAGTCCGATGTGTGGTGCCTGTTCCACTCCTATGCGTTCGACTTCTCGGTGTGGGAGCTGTGGGGACCGCTGCTCTACGGCGGCCGTCTCGTGGTGGTGCCCTTCGACATCAGCCGGTCGCCGGAGCAGTTCCTGCGGCTGCTGGGCGAGCAGCGGGTCACTGTGCTCAACCAGACACCGTCGGCGTTCTACCAGCTCATCGCCGCCGACGCCGCCGAACCCGGTACGGACCTCGCCCTGAGCTACGTGATCTTCGGCGGCGAGGCGTTGGACCTCGGCAGGCTCGCGTCGTGGTACGCCCGCCACGCCGACGACGCCCCGGTGCTGGTGAACATGTACGGCATCACCGAGACGACCGTGCACGTCAGCTATGTGCCCTTGCGGGCGGAGGACGCAGAGCCGGGCAAGGGCAGTTTGATCGGGGTGGGGATCGGCGATCTCCGGCTGTACGTCCTTGACGATCACCTCAACCTGGTGCCGCCGGGCACGGCCGGTGAGCTTTACGTCGCCGGTGCCGGTTTGGCGAGGGGATACCTCGGCCAGACCCCGCTGACCGCGACGCGGTTCGTCGCCGATCCCTTCGGTGACAACGGAACTCGGATGTACCGCACGGGCGACGTGGTGCGGTGGCGGGCCGACGGGCAGCTCGAATTCGTCGGCCGCGCCGACGATCAGGTCAAGATCCGCGGGTTCCGCATCGAGCTCGGCGAGATCGAATCCGCGCTGGCCGCCCTGCCGTCGGTCGCCGACGCGGTGGTGATCGTCCGCGAGGACCGGGCCGGGGAAAAGCGGCTCGTCGGTTACGTGACACCGGAAAGCGCGGCGGCTCCCGACGTTCTGCGGACCGGACTGCGCGAGGCCCTGCCCGAGTACATGATTCCGGCCGCGTTCGTCGCGCTGGACCGATTCCCGTTGACGGTCAACGGAAAACTCGACCGCAAGGCGCTGCCCGCCCCGGACTTCGCCGCGGTGTCGTCCGGGCAGGCGCCTGCCACCGACCGCGAGGAAGCGCTGTGCGGGGTGTTCGCCGACGTACTGGGTCTGGACACCGTCGGGGTGGACGACAGCTTCTTCGACCTCGGCGGCGACAGCATCGTCTCCATCCAGCTGGTGAGCCGGGCCCGTGCGGCCGGGCTGGTCTTCACCCCGCGGGACGTGTTCGAACGCAAGACGGTGGCCGGGCTGGCCGAGGTGGCCGGGACGCTCGAAGAGACGAGCCTGGTCGCGGCGGAAGACGGGGTGGGTGAACTGCCGCTGACGCCGGTCATGCACTGGTTCTTGGCGGCGGGCGGTCCGGTGGACGGCTTCAACCAGGCGAAGCTGGTCAATGTGCCGGCCGATCTGGGCTGGGAACGGCTGCTCGGCGCGGTCCAGGCGCTGGTGGACCACCACGACGTTCTCCGGTCGCGTCTGCGGGGCGAAGACGAGAAAACCTGGGCGATGGACGTCTCCGAGCCGGGGACCGTCCTGGCTGAGGACTGCGTGCGCCGGGTCGACATCACGGGCCTCCCCTCCGGGGAACGTGCCACGGTGCTCGTCGCGGAAGCCGACACGGCGCGCGCACAACTGGCGCCGCGAGCGGGCCGCATGGTGCGGTTCGTGTGGTTCGACGCCGGCGCGGACGAGGCCGGGCGACTGCTCGTCCTCGCCCATCACCTGGTGGTGGACGGGGTGTCCTGGCGGATCCTGATGCCGGATCTCGCTTCCGCCTGGCAGGCATTGGCCGAGGGCGGAAAGCCGGCGCCGGAACCGGTATGGACCTCGTACCGGGGCTGGTCGCGGTCGCTCACCGAGGCCTCGCGGGCTCCTGAGCGGGTGGCGCAGCTGCCGTTCTGGGCGGCCACCCTCGACGGACCCGACCCGATGCTGGGCCGCCGCGCGCTGGACCCCGGTCGTGACACGGTTGGCGGGGCGGGCTCGATCGGCGTCACGCTTCCGGTCGAAGACACCACCGCGCTGCTCACCACGGTTCCGGCGGCGTTCCGCGCCGGGGTCAACGACGTCCTGCTGACCGCGCTCGCCCTCGCGGTCGGGCAGTGGCGGGAGCGGCGCGGGCTGGGCGGGGACGATTCGGTGCTGCTCGAAGTCGAGGGGCACGGCCGGGAAGAAGTGCTCCCGGGGGTGGAACTGTCCCGCACGGTGGGCTGGTTCACCAGTCTCTACCCGGTGCGGCTCGACCCCGGGCGGGTCGGCTGGGACGAGGTCCGTGCCGGCTCTTCCCGGATCGGGGACGCCCTCAAACGGGTCAAGGAACAGCTGCGGGAAGTACCGGAGAACGGACTGGGATTCGGTCTGCTGCGATACCTGAACCCGGTCACCCGTGACGAGCTCGCGGCCCGGGGTGCGCCACAGATCGCCTTCAACTACCTCGGCCGGTTCGAAACGTCCGCGCCGGGCGAGGCGCAACTGTGGTTGCCCGATTCGGAAACCGAGGAGCTCACGGCGGTCGGCGACGACGGGATGCCGCTGGTGCACGTCCTGGAGATCAACGCGGTCACCGAGGACACCGCGGATGGCCCGCGGTTCAGCGCGTCGCTGACGTGGCCCGGAGAACTGCTTACCGAAGCCGAGGTCACCGAACTCGGGGAGCTCTGGCTCGAGGCGTTGCGGGCGCTCGCCGCCCAGGACGCCGGGCACGGTGGGTTCACCCCGTCGGACCTGTCGTTGGTGGAGCTGAGCCAGGAGGACATCGACCTCCTGGAAGACGAGGAAAACGAGTACGAGGGCGAGGGCTAGACGCTATGCCGGGAAAGAAGAAAGTGGCCATCGAAGACGTCCTGCCGCTGACCTCGTTGCAGCAGGGAATGCTCTTCCACGCCCTCTACGACCGCGACGCTTTGGACGTCTACACGGTCCAGGTACTCATCGAGCTGACCGGTGCGGTGAACACCGAGACCCTGCGCGCGGCCGCGGCCGAACTGGTGCGGCGGCACGCGAACCTGCGGGTCGGCTTCCGCTACAAAGGTCTGGACAACCCGGTGCAGGTGGTTCGCCGCGAGGTAACCGTGCCGTGGCGCGAGGTCGATCTGACCGGGTACGACGACCCGGAAGCCGAGTTCGCCGCCGCGGCCGCGGCCGAACGGACGCACCGCTTCGACATGAGCAGGGCGCCGCTGGTGCGGTTCGTGCTGTTCCGGCTCCCCGGTGGGGTGTTCCGGCTTTCGCTGACACTGCACCACATCCTGGTCGACGGCTGGTCGATGCCGGTGTTGCTGGAAGAGTTGTTCGAGCTCTACGAGCGTGGTGGCAGCCAGGCCGGAATGCCGCGTGTGACACCGTTCCGCGACTACCTCGGCTGGCTGAAGAGGCAGGACGACGAGGCCGCGCTGACCGCGTTCGGCACCGCGTTGGCTGGGCTGGAAGAGCCCACGCTCGTCGGTGCCGACGCGCACGGCCACGACTCGACCATCCCGGAGACCGTTTCCGTGGTGCTGTCCGAGGAGCTGACGGATCGTCTGTCCACTGTGGTCAGGAGCCGCGGGTGGACGGTGAACACGGTCGCTCAGGTGGCGTGGGGTTTGGTGCTGGGCCGGTTGCTGGGTCGTTCGGATGTGGTGTTCGGCGGCACGGTGTCGGGTCGCCCGCCGGAGTTGCCCGGTGTGGAGCGGATGGTGGGTCTGTTCATCAACACGCTGCCGGTCCGGGTGGCTTGGGAGCCAGGTCAGTCATTGTCCGGGTTGCTGGACGTGGTGCAGCGGCGGCAGTCCGAGCTGCTCGCTCATCAGCAGATCGGGTTGGTCGAGGTGCAGCAGCGGCTCGGGCTGGGCGAGCTGTTCGACACCGCGTTGGTGTTCGAGAACTATCCGGTGGACGCGGAGACCGCGCCGGAGGTGTCCGGCGGGGTGCGGATCACCGATCTGGAGGTCCTGGACGCCTCGCATTACCCGATCAGCGTGCTGGGACTGCCCGGCGAGCGGCTGACCTTCCGCCTCAAATACCGGCCGGACGTGTTGAAGCCGTCGTTGGTCTCCAGGCTGGCGGGCTGGTTGGAACGCTTGCTGGAGGCGGTGGCCGAAGAACCGGATCGCGCGATCGACGCGGTCGAGTCGATCTCCCCGGCGGATCGCGAACTGGTGCTGCGGGAGTGGAACGCGACGGCGCGCCCGCGCCGTAATGCCACGTTGCCGGAGTTGCTGGCGGAGCGGGCGGTACGCACACCTGACGCGCTCGCGGTGATCGCCGAAGACGCCACGTTGACCTACGCCGAACTGCACACGCGGGCGAACCGGTTGGCGCGGATGCTGATCGCGCGGGGCGCCGGGCCGGAGCAGCTGGTGGCGGTGGCCCTGCCCAGGTCGGCCGAACTGATGGTGACGCTGGTGGCGGCACTGCACACGGGTGCGGCGTATCTGCCGGTGGACCCGGGTCTGCCGGTGGAGCGGATCGCCACGATGCTCGGCGACGCGACGCCCGTCTGCGTGGTCACCGACAGCGCCTCCGCCGCCGTGTTGCCGGAGGGAGCGCCGCTGCTTCTGCTTGACGACTCCGCCGTGCGCGCGGAGCGGGACGCCATGCCGGGCGAACCGGTGACGGATGCCGAGCGCAGTGCCCCGCTCAGCCCGGACGGGCTGGCCTACGTGCTCTTCACCTCCGGCTCCACCGGCAAGCCCAAGGGTGTCGGAGTGTCGCATTCCGCGATCGTCAACCGGTTGGAGGCGGCGAAGGACGAGTACCTGCTGACCGCCGATGACCGGGTGCTGCAGAAGGCCCCGTTGAGTTTCGACGTGTCGGTCCGGGAGATCTTCTGGCCGCTGGTCGCCGGTGCGGTGCTGGTGGTGGCCCGGCCGGAGGGCCACAAGGACCCCGCCTACCTGGCCAGGGTGATCCACGAGCAGCGGGTGACCGTGGCCCATTTCGTACCGTCGATGCTGGAGGTGTTCCTCACCGAACCCGGTGCCGCCGCGTGCCGGGGTGTGCTGCGTTGTGTCATCTCCGGCGGAGAAGCCCTGTCTCCGGCCACAAAGGACGCTTGTCTCGACCTGCTGGGCGTCGAGCTGCAAAATCTCTACGGGCCCGCCGAGGCCGCGGTCGACGTCACCTATTGGGTTTGCGAGCGCGATTCGGCCGAGGTGCCGATCGGCAGGCCGCTGTGGAACACGCAGGCCTATGTGCTGGACGCGAATCTGGCACCGGTGCCACCGGGGGTGCCGGGGGAGCTGTACCTGGCGGGCGATCAGCTCGCCCGTGGCTACGCGGGCCGTCCGGGGTTGACCGGTGAGCGGTTCGTGGCCAATCCGTTCGGCCCCGCGGGTTCACGGATGTATCGCACCGGGGATCTGGCCCGGTGGACCGAATACGGCGCGGTCGACTACCTGGGCCGGGTCGACGACCAGGTGAAGATCCGTGGGCAGCGGATCGAGCTGGGCGAGATCCAGGCGGTGCTGGCCCGCCACGCCGAGGTCGGTCAGGTCGCGGTGATCGTCCGCGAGGACCGGCCGGGAGACAAGCGGCTGGTCGCCTATTTCGTCCCGTCGCCGGGATCCGCGCCGAGTCCGGCCGCGTTGACCGAGTTCGCCGCCGCGGCGTTGCCCGCGTACATGGTGCCGACCGCGTTCGTCGCGCTCGAAGCGCTTCCGGTGAGCCTCAACGGAAAACTCGACCGGAAAGCCCTGCCCGCCCCCGATCTCGCCGGCGCGTCGGGCGCGGCGAGCCGTCCCCCGCGGGGACAGGTCGAAGAGCTGGTCGCCGCGGCGTTCGCCGAGACACTGGGCCTCGACGAGGTGGGGGCCCACGACAGCTTCTTCGATCTGGGCGGGCATTCCCTGCTGGCGACCCGGCTGGTGAGCAAGGTGCGGTCGGCGTTGGACGTCGAGCTGTCCATCCGTTCGGTGTTCGACGCCCCCACGGTCGCGGGGCTGGCCCGCGAGGTGGAAACCGCGCAGGGCGCCCGGCACGGGCTCGGGGTGATGACGCGGCCGGAGGTGCTGCCGTTGTCGTTCGCCCAGCAGCGGCTGTGGTTCCTGAACCAGCTGGATGAGGCGGGAGAGAACTACCACCTCCCGATCGCCTTGAGGCTCACCGGCGAATTGGACGTCTCGGTATTGCGGGCTTCGCTCGGAGACGTGATCGCCAGGCACGAGTCCCTCCGCACCATGTTCCCCGAGGTCGACGGCGAACCCAGGCAGCGGGTGCTGGACGCGGACGAGGCCCGGTCCCTGCTCGCCGGGCAATGGCTGGACTCCGAGACCGACGAGAAAGCACTGCCCGGGGTCCTCAGTGGACTTTCCGCCCGCGAATTCGACCTCGCCACCGACCTGCCGATCCGGGCTTCCGTACTGCGCCTCGGCGCGAACGAGCAGGTGCTGCTGCTGGTGCTGCACCACATCGCCGGGGACGGCTGGTCGTTCACGCCGTTGCTGCGGGATCTGGAGCGTGCCTACCGTGCCCGCCTGGACGGCGGGACTCCCGAGTACACCGCGCTTCCGGTGCAGTACGCGGATTACACCCTGTGGCAGCGCGGGCTGCTCGGGACCGAGGACGACGGTGCCAGTCTCGCCGCCCGCCAGGTGCGTTTTTGGCGCGAGCAACTCGACGACGCGCCGTCGGTGCTGGCGCTGCCGTCGGACCGGCCGCGGCCCGCGGTGCCCTCGTCCCGGGGTGACCGGGTGGACCTGCGGCTCGGCGGCGTCCTGCACGAGCGGCTGCTCACCGTCGCGCGGGAAAGCGCGACCAGTGTGTTCATGGTGTTGCAGGCGGCGGTTTCCGCGCTGCTGACCAGGATGGGCGCGGGTACGGACATCCCGCTGGGCACGGTGGTCGCCGGTCGTACCGACGAGGCGCTGGAGGACCTGGTCGGGTTCTTCGTGAACACGCTGGTGCTGCGGACCGACACCTCGGGCGAGCCGACCTTCCGTGAGTTGCTCGAACGCGTACGGCAGACCGACCTGTCCGCCTACGCCCACCAGGACATGCCGTTCGAACGGCTGGTGGAGGTGCTCAACCCGGAGCGTTCGCTGGCCTGGCATCCCTTGTTCCAGGTGATGTTGACGGTGCAGAACGCGCCGGAGCCCGACCTGGACCTGCCGGGGCTGGACATCGCGATCGAAGACACCTCGACCGGGGCCGTCAAATTCGACCTCACCTTCGACCTCCGGGAATCGTTCGACCCCGATGGCCGGCCGGACGGGCTCGAGGGCGGCATCGAATACGCCTCCGATCTGTTCGACCACGGCACCGTCGAGGCGCTGGGGCACCGGCTGGTCCGACTGCTGGACGCGGTGCTCGCCGAACCGGCCACGCGCATCGGCGAGGTGGACCTGCTCGACGCCACCGAGCGGGAGCGGGAGCTGGTGCTCTGGAACAGCGACGAGGCGCCGCTTTCCGGACGGTCCATTGTGGAGCAGTTCGAGGATCGGGTCGCCCTCGTACCGGACGCGCCCGCCGTCGTGTCCGGCACCGAGGTCCTGAGTTACCGGGAGCTGGACGCGCTGGCGAACCGATGGGCGCATCGGCTGATCGGCGCCGGGGTCGGCACGGAGACGCCGGTGGCGTTGTTGCTGGACCGTTCTCCCGAGTTGGTCGCCGCGGTGCTCGGCGTGCTCAAAGCAGGCGGGGTTTACGTCCCGCTGCACGATTCGTATCCGGTGGAGCGGCTCAACCTCATCCTCGTCGACTCGGGAGCCCCGGTGCTGATCACCGACCGGGCCGAATTGCCTGCCGGGCTCGCGGTGCCGGCGCAGGTGCTGCGCGACCCGGGCGAAGGTCCGGACCACGCGCCGAACCGCGAGATCGAGCTGGATCAGCTGGCGTACCTGATGTACACCTCCGGATCCACCGGGCGGCCCAAGGGCGTCGGAATCACCCACTTCAACGTGGTGGAGTTCGCGACGGACCGGTGTTTCTCCGCCGAAGCGCACCAACGGGTGCTGCTGCATTCCTCACCCGCCTTCGATGCCACCACGTACGAGCTGTGGGCACCGCTGCTGGGCGGCGGAACCCTCGTCGTGGCACCGGCCGGCGACCTGGACCTCCCGACGCTGGAGCGGGTGATCGCCGACCACGGGGTCACCGCGTTGCTGTTGACCGCGGGGCTGTTCCGGTTGGTGGCGGAGGAGGCACCGGCCTCCCTCCGCGGCTTGCGCGAGGTGTGGACGGGCGGGGACGTGGTCCCGGCCGGCGCGGTGGCCCGGGTCCGCGAGCACTGCCCCGAGCTGTCCATTGTGGACGCTTATGGCCCCACCGAGACCACCGTCGCCGCCACCCGCCATCTCCTGCGGCCCGACGAGCCCGTGCCGGCGGTGATGCCGATCGGCGCACCCTTGGACAACGTCCGCGCCTACGTGCTGGACCGGCGGCTGGGACTGGTGCCGCAGGGCGTTCCCGGGGAGTTGTACGTCGCCGGTGCCGGGCTCGGTCGCGGCTACCACGGCAGGGCGTCGTTGACGGCGGAACGGTTCGTGGCCAATCCGTACTGCGCGGCGGGTTCGCGGATGTACCGCACCGGAGACCTGGTGCGACGGCGGGCGGACGGCGCGCTGGAGTTCCTCGGCCGCGCCGACGACCAGGTCAAGCTGCGCGGGTTCCGGATCGAACCGGGCGAGATCGAGGCGACCCTGACCGCCCACCCCCGGGTGGCGCAGGCGTTGGTGCTGATCCGGGAGGACCGGCTCGGGGACAAGCAGCTGGTCGCCTACGTGGTCGGCGCCGGACTGGACGAGACCGAATTACGTGCCTTCGTGGGCGGTCTGGTGCCGGCGTACATGGTTCCCGCCGCGTTCGTCGTGCTGGACACCCTTCCCTTGACCGTGATCGGCAAGGTGGACCGCAAAGCGCTGCCCGCGCCGGAATTCGCGGACACCTCCGGCGGGCGGGCACCGCGAACCCGCACCGAGGAGGTGCTGTGCTCGGTGTTCGCGGAGGTGCTCGGTCTCGACGGTGTCGGGGTGGAGGCCGGGTTCTTCGACCTGGGCGGGCATTCACTGCTCGCTACGAGGCTGGTGAGCCGGATCCGGTCCGCCTTGGCCGTGGAGGTCCCGATCCGGGCGGTGTTCGAAGCACCCACCCCGGCCGGGCTTGCCAGGATCGTGGACGAGTCCGCCACGGCACGGGTGGCGCTGGCGGCGCGGGAACGGCCGGAGGTCATGCCGCTGTCGTTCGCGCAGCGGCGGCTGTGGTTCCTGGACCAGCTGGACGAGGCCGGCGGCCTGTACAACATTCCGATCGCCCTGCGCTTGTCCGGCGAGTTGAACACCCCGGCACTGACCGAAGCACTGGCCGATGTGGTGACGCGGCACGAGTCCCTGCGCACGGTGTTCCCCACGGCCGACGGTCAACCGAGTCAGCGGATTCTCGATACCGAGCGGGCACGCGAGCTGGTGGCCTCGGCTGTCGTCAGCGCGACCGTCACCGAAGCCGAGGTCGGCGTGCGGTTGACCGAGGCCTCGGGCTGCCGGTTCGACCTTGGCCGGGAACTGCCGGTCAAGGTGTGGCTGTTCCGGCTGGCCGAGGACCGGCATGTGCTGTTGCTCGTGGTGCACCACATCGCGGGTGACGGCTGGTCGTTCACCCCGCTGATGCGGGACCTCGGCGCGGCTTACCGGGCCAGGATCGCCGGTGCGGCACCGGAGTTCACGCCGTTGCCGGTGCAGTACGCCGACTACACCCTCTGGCAGCGGGAGTTCCTCGGGTCCGAAGAGGACCCGGAGAGCGGATTCGCCCGGCAGCTCGACTTCTGGCGGAAGCGGCTGGCCGGTTTGCCGGACGCGCTGGAACTGCCCGCCGACCGGAGCAGGCCCGAGGTGGCCCGCCACGGTGCCGGGAGTGTCGGCTGGCGGCTGGACGCCCGCACCCATCGGCGGCTCGCCGAACTGGCCAGGGAACACCGGGCGAGTGTGTTCATGGCGCTGCAGGCCGGGATCTCGGCGCTGCTGTCGCGTCTCGGCGCCGGTACCGACATTCCACTCGGGACGGTGGTGGCCGGACGGACCGACCGGGCGCTGGAGGAGTTGGTCGGGTTCTTCGTGAACACCTTGGTGCTGCGCACGGACACCGGCGGGGATCCGAGCTTCACCGAACTGCTGCACCGCGTGCGCCAAGACGACCTCGCCGTGTTCGCCAACCAGGATCTGCCCTTCGACCGGCTGGTGGAGATCCTCAAACCGGACCGGTCGCTGGCGCGGCATCCCCTTTTCCAGGTGATGCTGGCCCTGCAGAACACCCCGGACCCCGAGCTGGACCTGCCGGGGTTGACCCTCGACCTCGCCGACTTCGACCTCGCGGGGCAGGCCAAGTTCGATCTCTTCTTCAGTCTCAACGAAACCTTCGACGCCGACGGTGAGGCCGCCGGGATCGAGGGCACCATCGGCTTCACCACCGATCTGTTCGACAGCTCGACGGTGGAGGCATTGGGCGATCGGCTGGCCCGGCTGCTCGACCAGGTCGCCGAGCGACCGGAGACCACGCTCGGCCGGATCGACCTGCTCAGCCCCGCTGAGCGGAAGCGGCTCCTGGTGACCTGGAACGACACCGAGGTCCCGGCGCTCGGTCTGTCCATTGTGGATCGATTCGAGCAGTGGGTGGCCAGGACGCCGGAGGCCGTCGCGGTTCGCTGGGACGGTGGCGGGGCATTGAGTTACCGGGAGCTGGACGCGCTGGCGAACCGGTGGGCGCATCGGCTGATCGACGCCGGGGTCGGTACGGAGACGCCGGTGGCATTGCTGCTGGACCGCTCGCCCGAGCTGATCATCGCGATGCTCGGAGTGCTCAAGGCGGGCGGCGTCTACGTCCCGCTGCACGATTCGTATCCGGTGGAGCGGCTCAACCTCATCCTCGATGAGGTCGCGGCCCCGGTGCTGATCACCGACCGGGAACTGCCCGCGGACCTGGTCGCACCCGGCTGCGTACTCCACGACCCGGGCGACGGACCCGACCACGCCCCTGGCCGGACGATCGACCCGGACCAGCTGGCGTACCTGATGTACACGTCGGGGTCCACCGGGCGGCCCAAGGGAGTCGGGGTCACCCACGCCAACGTGGCGGAAATGGCCACCGACGGATCCGTGACCGCCGGTGCGCACGAGCGGATGCTGCTGCATTCCTCGCACGCCTTCGACGGCGCGACCTACGAGCTGTGGATCCCGCTGCTCGGTGGCGGCACGGTGGCGGTGGCACCGCGGGGTGAGCTGGACATCCCGACCCTGGCGCGCATGGTCTCCGAATACGAACTCACCGTGGTGCTGCTCATGGCCGGCCTGTTCCGGCTTGTCGCCGAGGAGGCGCCGGGAAGCCTCGCCGGAGTCCGCGAATTGTGGCTGGGCGGTGACGCGGTTCCGGCGGCCGCGGTGAGCCGGGTCCGTGAGCACTGTCCCGAACTGACCATTGTGGACGCTTACGGTCCCACCGAGACCACCGCTTTCGTCACGCGCTACTTCCTGCGGCCGGACGAGCCGGTGCCCGCCGTGGTGCCGATCGGTTCACCGCGCGACAACACCCGCGTGTACGCGCTCGATCGCCATCTCGGACTGGTGCCGCCGGGTGTCCCCGGTGAGCTGTACGTCGCGGGGGTGGGCCTCGGCCGTGGCTATCACGGCCGGTACGGGGTCACCGCCGAGCGGTTCGTCGCCGATCCGTACGGTCCGCCGGGTTCGCGGATGTACCGCACCGGAGACCTCGTGCGTCGGCGGAGCGACGGCGTACTGGAGTTCCTCGGCCGCGCCGACGACCAGGTGAAGGTGCGCGGCTTCCGGATCGAGCTCGGGGAGATCGAGGCCGCGCTCACCGCACATCCTTGGGTGGCACAGGCCTTCGTTATGGTCCGGGAGGATCGGCCGGGAGACCGTCGGATCGTGGCCTACCTGGTCATGGAATCCGACGCGGCCATCGACGGCGTTCGCGAACACGCCGCCGCCGCACTGCCCGCTTACATGGTCCCCGCCGCGTTCGTGGTACTGGACACGCTGCCGATCACGGTGAACGGCAAGGTGGACCGGAAGGCGCTGCCCGCGCCGGAACGCGAGGCCACCGTCGGGGACGGCGAGCCGGCCACCGCCACCGAGAAGGTGCTCGCCGCGGTGTTCGCCGACGTCCTCGGCTTGGACCGGGTCGGCGTCGAAGACAGCTTCTTCGACCTCGGCGGCGACAGCATCGTCTCCATCCAGCTCGTCAGCCGCGTCCGCAAGGCGGGCTTCGTGTTCACCGCACGCGATGTGTTCGAGCACAAGACCGTGCGCGCCCTCGCCGAGGTGGCCAAGCCGCTCGACGGCGACGAGCAGGTCGCCCAGGACGGCGTCGGCGAGTTGCCGCTGACCCCGATCGCGGAATGGCTGCGGGCGGGCGGCGGCGCGATCGACGGCTTCAACCAGTCCAAGCTGGTCCATGTCCCGGCCGAACTGACCGAACAGGACCTGGTCACCGCGTTCGCCGCGGTGCTGGCCCACCACGACGCGTTGCGCATGCGGTTGACCAGGGACGGCGGTGACCAGGCGGGCTGGTCGTTGGCCACCCTGCCCGAAGGATCGGTGTCCGCGGCCGAACTGGTGCGCCGGGTGGACGTGCGCGGGAGCACCGGGACGGAACTGGCCGAGCTGGTGACCCGGCACGGCGAGCGAGCCCGGCGCGAACTGAACCCCGATCAGGGCCGGATGATCCGGCTGGTCTGGTTCGACGCCGGTGCGCACCCGGGGCTGCTGCTGGTGATGGCCCACCACCTGGTGGTGGACGAGGTTTCCTGGCAGATCCTGCTGCCCGACCTCGCCGAGGCCTGGGCCGCGGCGCGTGAGGGCACTCAACCGGTCCTCCAACCCGTGCGCACCTCGCTGCGCCGTTGGGCCCGGTCGCTCACCGAGGCCTCGGTGAGCGACCGGTGGACCGACCAGCTGCGGTTCTGGCTGGACGTCGTCGACACCGCGCAGCCGCGATTCGGTTCCGGCCCGCTGGATCCGCGTCGGGACACGGTGGCCACCGCTCGGGTGGTGACCGTCGAACTGGAGTCGGCCCGGACCGCCGAACTGCTGACCACGGTCCCGGCCGCGTTCCGTGCCGGGGTGAACGACGTCCTGCTGACCGGACTCGGGCTCGCCGTCCGGGAATGGCTGGCCGTCCGGGGAGAGAGTCTTTCCGGAGCCTTGCTCGTGGACCTGGAGGGACACGGGCGGCACGAAGAGTCGTTCGCGCCGGGAATGGACCTTTCCCGCACGGTCGGCTGGTTCACCGCGCTCCACCCGGTGCGGCTGGACGTGGCGCCGTTGTCCTGGGCCGAGGTCACCGGCTCGGGACCGGCCGTCGGGCAGGCGCTCAAGCGGGTCAAGGAGTCGCTGCGCGCGGTCCCCGACCACGGTCTCGGCTACGGGTTGTTGCGCTATCTCAATCCGGAGACCGCGGACAAGCTCGCCGCCTGCGCGCATCCGCTGATCGGCTTCAACTACCTGGGCCGGATGTCCACGGCCGGAGCGGGCAAGGCGCCTTGGACGCCGGTGCCGGACATGCTCGCGGAGGGCATGGTCGGCGACGAATCGCTGCCGTTCGGGCACGTGCTGGAGATCAACGCGGTCACCGAAGACACGCCGGAGGGACAGCGGCTGGTGGCGCATCTCGCCTGGCCTGCCGCGTTGCTCACCGACATCGACGTCACCGAACTCGGCGAGCTGTGGCGTGCCGCACTGGGCGCGCTGGCGGATCATGCCCGCGCTCCCGAGGCCGGCGGGCTCACCCCGTCCGACGTCTCGATGGTGTCGCTGTCCCAGCACAAGATCGACCAACTCGAGGCGAAGCTGCGGAAGGCAGGGCGAAAGTCATGACACGATCCGAAATCGAGGACATTCTCCCGCTCTCGTCGTTGCAGCAGGGCATGCTCTTCCACGCGCTCTACGACACCGACGGACTGGACTTCTACACCGTCCAGCTCTACGTCGAGCTGTGTGGCGCTGTCGACGAGGTGGCCCTGCGCGCGGCAGCCGAGGCGCTGCTGCACAGGCACGCCAATCTGCGCGCGGTGTTCGTCCACGACGGTCTTGACGAACCGGTGCAGGTGATCCGGGCCGGGGTCGAGCTGCCATGGGACGTCGTCGACCTGTCCACAGTGGACGAATCGGTGGCGGACGCGGAATTCGTCGCCCGCTACGACGCCGAGCGGCTGCGGCGGTTCGCACTGGACGAGGACGTGCTGGTGCGGTTCGTGCTGTTCCGGCTCCCCGGTGAGGTGTTCCGGCTTTCGCTCACGCTGCACCACATCCTGGTCGACGGCTGGTCGATGCCGGTACTGCTGGACGAGCTGTTCGAACTCTACGAGCGCGGCGGGAGCCCGGTGGGGATGCCGCGCGTGACACCGTTCCGGGACTATCTCGGCTGGTTGTCCGAACAGGACCGCGAGGCCGCGCTGGCCGCCTGGAGCAGGGTGCTGGACGGCAGCGTGGAACCGTCGCTGGTCGCTTCCGCCGACCGGGGCGCGGGCCTGGCGCCCCGCTCGTACACCGTGGAGCTGTCCGAGGAGCTGATGGAGCGTCTGTCCACTGCGGCCAGATCCCGGGGTTGGACGTTGAACACCGTTGTCCAGGTGGCCTGGGGCTTGGTGCTGGGCCGGTTGCTGGGTCGTTCGGATGTGGTGTTCGGCGGCACGGTGTCCGGTCGTCCCCCGGAACTGGCAGGCGTGGAGCGGATGGTCGGTCTGTTCATCAACACGCTTCCGGTGCGGGTGGCCTGGGAGCCGGGGCAGTCGCTGGCCGCGTTGCTGGACGTGGTGCAGCGGCGGCAGGCCGAGCTGCTCGCTCACCAGCACATCGGACTGGCCGAGATCCAGCGCCAGGCCGGCCGCGGCGATCTCTTCGACACCACACTGGTCTTCGAGAGCTACCCGGTGGACGCGCTCGGCGACGAAGCCGCCGAACTGCCCGGCGGCGTGCGGGCGGTCGGGATGGAGGGCCGCGACTCCACGCACTACGCGTTGACCGTGCTGGCGATCCCCGGTCGCGGGTTCAAGTTCCGCCTCGACTACCGGCCGGACGTGCTGGAACCGGCGTTGGTCTCCCGGCTGGCGGGCTGGCTGGAACGGTTGCTGGAAGGGGTGGCCCAGGAGCCGGACGCACCGATCGGTGCGGCGGAACTGATCGCGTCACAAGAGCGGGATCGGGTGCTCTGGGAGTGGAACGCCACCCTCCACCCGCGAAGTGACGGCACACTGACGACGTCGCTCGCCGAGCAGGCGGTGAGTACTCCGGACGCCATCGCGGTGCTCGCCGAGGACCAAACGCTGACTTATGCCGAACTGCACGCGCGGGCGAACCGGCTGGCGCGGTTGCTGATCGCGCGAGGCGCGGGGCCGGAGCGGCTGGTGGCGGTGGCGTTGCCGCGGTCGGCCGATCTGGTCGTGACGTTGCTGGCGGTGCTGAACGCGGGCGCGGCGTATCTCCCGGTGGACCCCGAACTGCCTGCCGAGCGGATCGCCATGATGCTGGAGGATTCCAGGCCGGCGTGTGTGGTGACCGAGACCGCTTTCGTCGCCGCGTTGCCGGAGGAGTCGCCGCTGCTGGTACTGGACGACCACGCGTTGCTCGTCGACTGGGACAGTGTTACCGCCGGGCCGGTGACCGACGCGGAACGAGGCGCCCCGCTCACCCCGGACGGTCTGGCCTACGTGATCTACACCTCGGGCTCCACCGGGAAACCCAAGGGTGTCGGGGTGTCGCATTCGGCGATCGTCAACCGGCTGGAGTGGATGCAGGCCGAGTACGGCCTGACCGCCGGCGACCGGGTGTTGCAGAAGACGCCGTTCGGTTTCGACGTATCGGTGTGGGAGTTCTTCTGGCCGTTGATGACGGGTGCGGGTTTGGTGGTGGCGCGGCCGGAGGGACACAAGGATCCCGCGTATCTGGCCCGGTTGATCCGCGAACGGAACGTGACGACCGTCCACTTCGTACCGTCGATGCTGGAGGTCTTCCTCGGCGAACCCACCGCCGTGGAGTGCCGGGGAGTCTTGCGCCGGATCGTGTGCAGCGGCGAGGCGTTGTCCCCGGCCGCCAAGGACGCCTGTCTCGACCTGCTGGACGCCGAACTGCACAACCTTTACGGCCCCACCGAAGCCGCGGTGGACGTGACCTACTGGGCCTGCCGTCGGCACGAGGCCGCGGTCCCGATCGGCAAACCCGTCTGGAATACGCAGACCTTCGTGTTGGACGCGAATCTGCGACCGGTCCCGCCGGGCGTTCCGGGGGAGCTGTACCTCGCGGGGGACCAGCTCGCCCGTGGCTATCTGGGGCGTGCCGGACTCACCGCGGAGCGGTTCGTGGCGAATCCGTATGGCCCGGCGGGTTCGCGGATGTACCGCACCGGGGATCTGGCCCGGTGGACGGAATACGGCGCGCTGCTCTATCTGGGCCGGGTCGACGACCAGGTGAAGATCCGTGGGCAGCGGATCGAGCTGGGTGAGATCCAGACGGTGCTGGCCCGCCATGCCGAGGTGGGCCAGGCCGCCGTGATCGTCCGCGAGGATCGGCCGGGGGATCAGCGGTTGGTCGCCTATGTCGTCCCGTCGCAGATCGCGGCTCCGAGTGCGGAGGCACTGGCCGAGTTCGCCGCCGCGGCGTTGCCCGCGTACATGGTGCCGTCCGCGTTCGTCATGCTCGAAGCACTTCCGGTGAGCGTCAACGGCAAACTCGACCGGCGTGCGCTGCCGGCGCCGGAGATCACCACGAGCACCGGCCGCGGTGCCAGGACGGTCACCGAAGACCTGCTCTGCCAGGCCTTCGCCAAGGTGCTCGACATCGATCGGGTCAGCGCCGAAGACAGCTTCTTCGCCCTCGGCGGGCACTCGCTCCTGGCCACCCGGCTGGCCGGAACCGTACGCTCGCTGCTCGGAACCGAACTGAGTGTGCGGACCGTCTTCGAAGCGCCGACGCCTGCCGCGCTCGCGCACCGGCTGGCGGGCGGCGAACCCGGTGGCGACGCGCTGGACGTACTGCTCCCGCTGCGTCGAGGCGGTGACGCCCCGCCGTTGTTCTGCGCGCACCCGGCGGCCGGATTGTCCTGGTGTTACGCCGGATTGCTCGGGGAGCTCGATCCGGACATCCCGGTGTACGGGCTGCAGTCACGGGATCCGCGCGATGCACTGGCCCCGGTCTCGCTCGCGGAGAAGGCTGCCGACTTCGTCGAACAGATCCGCGCGGTGCGGCCGCAGGGTCCGTACCGCCTGCTCGGCTGGTCGGTCGGCGGCCATCTCGCCCAGGAGATCGCGGTGCTGCTGCAGGAGAAAGGCGAACAGGTCGACCTGCTGGTCGTGCTGGATTCCTATCCGGATTCCGGAATCGGCCCGGTGACCCGTGAGCGGATCTTCGCCGACGCGTTCAGCGGCGTGGGACTCGAAGCTGCCGATCTCTACACCGCACAGGGCAAAGAGCAGGTGCTCGCGGTCATCCGGCAGGAATTGGGTGGCCACGACTGGGTCACCGACGAGGTGGCCGAAATCGTGCTGGAGAACTACCTCGCCAACACCGGCGCGATGCTGGCGCACCGCCCGCGGCCCTACCGGGGTGAGCTGATCCTCTTCAAGGCAGACGACCCGATGGGCAAACGCGATCCCGGGCTTTGGGCCCCCTACGTGGACGGACCGGTCACGGTGCACGAGACCGATTGCGACCACGAGGAAATGACCCGTCGAGAAACGCTCGACGTCGTAGCCGCGGTGATCAACGAAGCCGTGGTCCGTGTGAAGGAGGAAGGAAAGCGATGACGAACCCCTTTGAGGACGCCGAGGGCTCCTACTACGTGCTGACCAACGACGAGAACCAGCACTCGCTGTGGCCGAGCTTCGCCGAGGTGCCGGCGGGCTGGACCGTCGCGTTCGGGGCGGAGGCAAGGCAGGCCTGCCTCGATTTCATCGAGCGGAACTGGACTGACATGCGACCGAAGAGCCTCATCGAAGCGATGAGCGCGTAACCGAGCCCGATGGATGGGGTGGACGGCCATGGCCGACAAGGGAAATTCCCCGGCGTCCGACTGGATTCACACCGGCACGCCGAGACCGCACGCACGGATGAATCTGGTGTGCCTGCCGCACGCGGGAGGTTCGCCGAGCTTCTACCGCGAGTGGGGTGCCCGGCTGCCGGATGACGTGGAGGTCCACGTCGTGCGGTATCCCGGCCGGGAGAATCGGTTGGCCGAACCGTGCATCCTGTCCATGACCGAACTGGCGGACGCGGTCACCGAGGTGATCCGGCCGTTCTTCGACCGGCCGACCGTCCTTTTCGGACACAGCATGGGTGCCTCGCTGATGTACGAGGTGACCAAGCGCGGTGAGGCGGCGGGACGGCATCCCGTACTGCTGATCGCCTCCGGCCATCCCGCCCCGCACCGACGAGTGCCCAAGAAGCTGTACCAGAGCAGTGACCAGGAGCTGGTCGCCGACCTACGCCGTCATTCGGGCACCGGTCACGCCGCGCTGGACGATCCCGATCTGCGGGACCTGCTCCTGCCCATGATCAGAGCGGACTACCGGCTAATCGAGACCTATGAGACCGGGGAGCTCGCTCCGGTGCTGGCGCCACTCGCCGTTTTCCGTGGCGCGCAGGACGAGGACGTCAGCGAGGCGCAGGCGGAAGCCTGGGCGGAGGTGACGAAGAAAGGAGAACTGCATGCGCATCGCGTGTTCGACGGTCGTCACTTCTACCTGGCCGAGCACCAAAACGAGGTGCTGGCGGCGATCGCCGCGGAAATCGGCTCACTGCACCACTCGTATTAGGGGTTGAGATGGATTTGCTGAAGGACAAGAACATCCTGGTCACCGGGGTGCTCACCAACTCGTCCATCGCGTTCCACGTCGCGCGGATGGCGCAGGAACAGGGCGCCCGGGTGGTGCTGACCGGTTACGGACGGCTGAGGCTGGTGGAGCGGATGGCACAGCGCCTGCCCCAGCCCGCGCCGGTGATCGAACTGGACGTGACCGACCCGGAACACCTCGCACGGCTGCGGGAGCGGGTTTCCGAGCACGTCGGGCAGCTGGACGGGGTGCTGCATTCCATCGCCTTCGCGCCGGCTGAGGCGATGGGCGGCAACTTCATGACCGCGCACTGGCAGGACGTAGCGCCGGCGTTCCAGATCTCCACCTACTCGATGCAGGCGATCGTGCGGGAGGTGCTGCCCATGCTCGGTCGCGGTTCCTCCGTCGTGGGCTTGGATTTCGACGCGTGCCGGGCCTTCGCCGAGTACGACTGGATGGGCGTCGCCAAGGCCGGATTGGAGTCCTGCAACCGCTATCTCGCCTCCTACCTCGGCGGCGCGGGAATCCGGGTGAACCTGGTCGCGGCGGGTCCGCTGCGCACGATGGCCGCGAAGGCGATCAGCGCGGGCGGGGGCGAGGCCCTGCGGACCGAAGGCGAACGATGGGACGCCCGCGCGCCACTCGGCTGGGACGACCAGGAATTCGATCCGGTCGCCAGGGCCTGTGTGGCGCTGCTGTCCGACTGGTTTCCCGCCACCACCGGAGAAATCGTGCACGTGGACGGTGGCGTCCACGCGATCGGTGACCGCCCGGGGACTCCGGCCCCCTCGCCACCGGTCGGCGCGGCGTCGTGACCCTCGCGGCTTGGATGGCGCAGGAGAGCGGGCAACGGAGCACGGTGCTCCTCGGCGTGATCGTGGCCTGCGAGATCGGCTTCTGGGTGATCCTCCTGGCCGGACTGGTGGCCAGGTATGTCCTGCGCCGGCCGGGCTTGGGCGGGGCTCTCCTGCTGTGCGTGCCGTTGGTGGACCTGGTGCTGATCACCGCGTCCGTGATCGACCTGCGCACCGGGGGCACGGCGGGGTTGATGCACAGCCTCGCCGCGGTCTATCTCGGGTTGACCGTCGCTTTCGGACCGGAACTGGTGAGACGGGCCGACGACTGGTTCGCCCACCGTTTCGACAACGGACCGAAACCAGCTCGGTCGTCCAGGAACGTCGGCGACGAATGGAAGATGTGGAGCCGATGTCTCGCCGCGCTGATGATCTCCGTGGCGCTGACCCTGTGCATGTACTTCTTGGCCGAACAGAGCGCGAACGCGCTGACGTTGTGGAACTTTCAGCTCCAGCTCGCGATGGTGACCGGGATCTGGCTGTTCGCGGGACCGATCCGCGTCATGCTCTTTCCCCCGGGAAAGGTGGGACAGCATGACCGCGGTTGACCTGGTCAAGCGGGAAGAACGAACACGTGTCGGATACGCCATCGAGGCAAGGGGCATCCGTAAACGGTTCGGCGATCATGTCGCGTTGGACGGGGTGGACCTGGTCGTCCCCCAAGGCGCGGTGCTCGGTCTGCTCGGCCCGAACGGTGCCGGGAAGACCACGATGGTGCGAGTGCTGACCACGCTGTTGGAACCGGACGAGGGCACCGCCACCGTGGCGGGCTACGACGTGCGCACGGAGCCGAGAGACGTCCACCGGTCGATCGGCTTGTCCGGGCAGTACGCGGCGGTGGACGAAACCCTGACCGGTTACGAAAACCTGTATCTGGTGGGGAGGCTGTACGGCCTCAACCGCACGCGGGCCGCGGAACGGGCGAGGGAACTGCTCGCCGGGTTCCGGCTCGAACACGCCACCGACCGGCTGGCCAAGACCTACTCCGGCGGGATGCGACGGCGACTGGACCTGGCCGGCGCGCTGGTGGTGCGCCCACCGGTGGTCGTACTGGACGAGCCGACCACCGGACTGGACCCGCGTTCCCGGATCGACACCTGGGAACTGGTAAGGGAACTGGTCACCGACGGAACCTCGGTCCTGCTCACCACGCAGTATCTGGAGGAGGCCGATCAGCTCGCGGACACCATCACGGTGATCGACCAGGGCAGGGTGATCGAACAGGGCACCGCCGACGAACTGAAGGCACGGACAGGCGGCGAAAAGCTGGAACTGGTGGTGTCTTCGGTCGCCGAGCTGCCGGCCCTGCGGGAGGCGCTCAAGGCGGTGGGGGCCGCGGAACCGGTCGTCGACGAGAACCTCCGTCGTGCGCACGTACTGGTGCACGCGGGCACGCGAGCGGTGGTCGAGACACTGAACAGGCTGGAGAGGCGCGGGGTACGGGTGCTGGACGTATCGCTGCACCGGCCCAGCCTGGACGACGTGTTCCTGAGCCTTACCGAACCCGACGCGGAAACCCCTTCGCGGTCAGAAGAAGTCAAGGAAGCGAAGCGGCGATGGTTCCGCGGCCGGAAGAACGAGGTCGGACGATGACCACACTCGTCAAGGGAGTCACCGATAGCTACCTGATCGCCTGGCGCAACGTCCTGCACGTCCGCCGCAGCATGGACTGGCTCTTCGCCGCCGTGGTGCAGCCGATCATGTTCGTGCTGCTGTTCGGCTTCGTGTTCGGTGGCATGCTGGGCGGCGCCGCCTACCGTGAATTCCTGCTCGCCGGGATCATCGCGCAGAGCCTCGCCTTCAATTCCGCGTTCACCGTGGTCGGGCTGGCCACGGATCTGGGCAAGGGCGTGATCGACCGGTTCCGGACGTTGCCCATGTCCAGAGCGGCCGTGATGGTCGGCCGCACGTTCTCGGATCTCGCGGTCAGTGTGGTGGCCCTGCTGGTGATGTCGCTCTGCGGACTGCTGATCGGCTGGCGGATCAGGGGCAGCGTGCTGGACGCGGCGCTCGCCTACCTGGTCCTGCTCGTTTTCGCGTTCGCGATGTCCTGGGTCGGCGCGCTCATCGGATTGCTGGCGCCGAGCGTGGAGGTGGCGCAGAGCGCGGGACTGATCTGGCTGACACCACTGACTTTCGTCTCGTCCGGATTCGTACCGGCCGGCTCGATGCCGGGGCCGCTGCGAGTGGTCGCGGAATGGAACCCGATCACGGCGGTGATCAACGCCGCTCGCGGTCTGTTCGGCAACCCCACTTCGGTCGGGGCGCCGTTGTCGTCCGGCTGGCCCGCCGAGAACGCGGCGATCTACGCGTTGCTGTGCTCCGCGGTCATCATCGCGATCTTCGTCCCGTTGAGCATGCGGGCTTATCGGCGGGTTTCCCGCTGAGGGTGCGGCATTCCGGCCAGTGGCGCGGTCGCGTTTCCCTGGTGTCTTGGAGGGTGGTGCCGAATCTGGGGGCACCGGCGGGAAGTGGCTGTGGTCTCGCTTCGCGGTGTGGTTCTGGGCCGGGTGACGGGGCGAGTCGTGCCCTATATGTCCACAAGGGACACCTGTCGCCGACCAGGCGTCTGATCGCTGCCTGTATGTGCGGTTTGGATCGGGGTCGTGAGTGCTAAGCAGGGTTGAAATAGAACGCTACTCGGCACTCACGACCCTCGCGCGAAACCATGCAAACCACCCGAAACGGGCACTTTGCGGCGAAAGATGTCCTGTGGGGCTGGTCGTGAGGGGGTTGGGTCGATTTGGCGAGTCGGCCCCCGTCTCCACGTTCTGTGCGCCCTGTTCGCCCTATCGCCACGTTATTGAGGGGTACGGCACGCCAGGTGGGGCGAACGTGGCCGACATCGAGTCCGTGAAGGACTCTTTGAGGGACCCAGAGTCCCTCAAAGAGTCCTTCACGGACTGAGCCTGCGACCATCCGCAGCCGGAACCCGTTACCGTCGTTGTCCCGTCTTGGACATCGACCGGTACACGGCGGTGACCACGAAGAGGATCGCCCCGACGAGCGCGAGGGTGGCCACGGCGTTCACCCAGACGGGCACCGAGTCCGCGATCAGCTCCTGTTTGGCCAGGTTGGTCCCGGCGATGAGCACGGCGTAGATGTACCACGGCGCCCATTTTCCCTCGTTCTTCTTGCCTTCACTCATGTTTTTCCTCATTTTTCGGATTGACGTCCGCTCAGCAGTTCTGCTCGATCGTGCGCGTGGCATCGGTCACGTCGGTGCCGTTGTTTCCGAGTAGTCCCTTGGCTGCCCCGATGACCGCTTTCAAGTCTTCGGAGCGGTTGGCTTCCGGAATGAACTGCTCGGCTTTCCGGACCGACGCCGAAAGGCTCACGCCTATTTGGCTCTTGACCGCCGGGTCGGCCGAAATCCAGGACCGTGCGACGGTGCAGATGACTTCCTTCTGGTCGGCAGGCGGCTTGCTCTCTTCGCTGGTGGGCGCCGTCGAAGCGACCTTGCAGGAACTCAGTGTCAGCGCGCCCGCCGTTGCCATGACCGCCAGTGCGATTCGCATCTTGTGATCCGCTCTTCCTTCGGCTGCCGGCAATCTCGGCAGTGTGGTGAACTGTCCTCTTCGACGATGGTCGGCGCACTCTTCGCGCGCATCGCCGAAAGGAACTAAAGCCGCCTCATCAATTCGGAGGATGCGGCGGGATCCGGTGGGTGCTGGGATATGAAATGTGTTCGCCGAAACAAACCTCGCCGTGGCCCGGCTGCGGAACCTGCCCGAATGGCAGCAGGACGCGCTGATCGTCGCGAGTTCGGTCGCGGCGGGAATCCTGATGTACTCGATCGGCATGTCCCCGCTGTATGTGACCGGGGTCGCGGATCTGACGCCCGGCTGGTTGCGGCCCACATTGTTCACCGCGATCTGCCTGGTCGAGTTGCTTCGGCGGCGGGCACCCGCGTTCGCGCTGGCGGTCGGGTGCGCGTTGGTCGCCGTCGACTGCTTTTTCGGGGTGAGTGTGCCGATGCTGACGGTGTTCGCCGACCTGCTGTACGCGGCGACGCTGTACGGATCGCGGCGGCTCAGCAAGGACATGATCCCGATGGCGGCCATGGGCGCGGTGGGCGCGGTCGTGGCGGCGCTGATCTTCGCGCCCGGCTGGCGGGAGACCGTCCTAGCCTGTCTTGTCGTGTTGCCGTTCGTCATGATCCCGGTGTGGTGGGCGGCGAAGATCCGCCAGCACCGCGAGATCGCGGACGCGGAACGCACGAACGCCGCGCAGGTGGTGCGGATCGGCGCACTCGACCGGACGGCCGCGGTGGCCGCGGAACGCGCGCGGATGGCGCGCGATCTGCATGACGTGATCGCCGGGGATCTGTCCGCGATCGCGATCCAGTCGGAGGCCGCGTTGTCGGCGAGGGGCGACGTCGAAACGGCGTGGACGGTACTCGCCGCGGTACGCGAGAGCAGCGTGCGCGCGCTGACGGAAATGCGCGCGATGATCGGGTTGCTGCGGGCGGACGGGGAGGCGCAGGACGAGGCGGCCGCGCCCGCCAGGTTGTCGGATCTGGGGAAACTGATCGCCTCGGCGCGGGTGAGCGGGATGGAGATCGAGGTCCGCATCGAGATCGACGAGTCGGTCTCGGTACCGGCAGCGGTGGATCTGACCGCGTACCGGATCGCACAGGAAGCGCTGACCAACGCGATGAAACACGCGCCCCGGAGCACGGCGAAGGTCGAGATCCGCCACGTGGACGGCACGCTCACCGTCGAAGTGGCGAACGCGCTCACTGGACAGCCGGGGACCACTCGTGACACCGGAACCGGTCTGCTGAACATGCGCGAGCGCGCGGTCGCGGTCGGCGGTTCGTTCTTCGCCGGTCCCTCGGAGACGGGCTGGCTGGTGCGGGCGGTCCTGCCGGCCGCGGCGGTGGGCCCGTGACGATCGAGGTTCTGGTCGCCGACGATCATGGGACGGTTCGAGCCGGGCTGGCGTTGATGCTCGACAACGCCGAAGGTGTCCGGGTGGTGGGAGAGGCGGCGAACGGAGCCGAGGCCGTCGCCCTCGCGAGGGAGCTCCGTCCGGATGTGACGCTGATGGACATCCGGATGCCGGTGCTGGACGGCGTCGCGGCGACCAGGGTCCTGGTGTCCGAGCGCTTGTGCGAGGTGCTCGTGCTGACCACCTTCGACGTGGACGAGTACCTGTTCGAGGTCCTTCGCGCCGGAGCGGCGGGATTTCTCCTGAAATCGGTCGACGCGGCGAGGCTGATCGAGGCCGTGCGATCGGTGGCGTCCGGTGACGGGGTACTCGCGCCGCACAGTATCCGTAAGCTGATCTGCGCCTTCGCCGAGGAGAAGGAATCCGGCCCACCGCCCCGGGCCCTGGCGAGCCTGGACGAACTGACCGACCGGGAGCGGGAAGTGCTGGTCTGTCTCGGGGGAGGGCTGTCCAACGCGCAGATCGCCTCCCGGCTGGTCATCGGCGAGGCGACGGTGAAGACCCACGTGTCCAAGGTGCTGGCCAAACTGGGCCTGCACTCGCGAGTACAGGCCGCGATTCTCGCCCAGGAAGCGGGTTTCGCGCTGCCGTGGACGGACTGACAAGTCCCTACCGCGCTGTCTGAGCCGGTTCGGCGCCTTTCCGGCGCTTGGTCGCGGTCGTCACGGCGTGGAGAGTGGCCGCGATGCCGAACATCCGGACGCCCGAACTGCTCATGGGGTCATGGCCGGTGAGTTCACGGATGCGGTCGATCCGGTAATCCAGGGTGCTGCGATGGATGAACAGGTTCTTGGCGGCCGCGTTGCGGTTGAAATCGGACCGGACCAGCGCGGTCAGGGTCTCGTACAGCGCCGGATGCGCGAGCAGCGGCTCGACGACGGCGGACAGCGTGTCCGCCGCCTCGTCCTCGTGCAGGACGGCGTACTCCAGCAGTACGTGCTCCAGCCGGTAAACCCCGGGTTCGCGCTGGGCGGCGCACACCAGGTCGAGGATGTCGGCCGCTTCACGGTGACCGTCGGGGATCTTCGCCCGCTCCCGTTCGGCCATGGCGATCCAGGCCTTCCCGGCGAAGAGCCGGACGAGGTCCTCGCCCATCCGCGGGTTGTCCTTCAGGCCACGGCAGGGGATCAATGCGACGGTTCGGGTCTCGCCGGGCAGGACGAACGTGCCGTCACCGCCCGCGGTCTGGAGCATGCGCACCGCACGGGAGCCAGCGAGGTCCGATGCGTGACGGACGATCGCGATCACGTACCTGGCCGCGAGCCGCGATTCGAGGTCGGCGGGCAGCCGCCTGCCCGCGAGCAGGTCGGCCGCCGGATTCGGCGTCTCGCGCTCGGTGTGGCGCGCCGGTCCGCTCATCCGGGCACCGCTGACGCCGATGAAGAACTCCCGGGTGATTTGATTCGTCAGGCCGAGGATGCCGTTGATCGGCAGCCGGTTCGTCGGACGAGCCCGTGCCAGGACCAGGTCGGTCACTGCGCCGGTGAGGTCGCTGAAGGAGGCGAGCACGTCTTCGAGCGGCAGCCTGCTGGCCGACCACGACTCCCCGGACAAGCGGAGCCTGGTCCGGCATTCGGCGGTCAGTTCCACCGGCTTGGAAAGTGCTTGCAGGTAGAGCGGCACGATCTCGGAGGCGACCCGTTCGGCTTGCCTGGCGAGAACGACCGGGACCCGGCCGACGGCCAGAACGACGATGCTTCCCGCCTCGTCCGGGCGGGGGGCAGGCCGTGGCCGGTCTTTCTCCTGTGCGGGGATATCGTCGGTGATGACCTCGAGCACAGGGCCGCCTCCCTTTCGGATCGGCAGGTTCCCGTGAGTGGCGAGGACGGAATCGGAATCGCCCGTACCGCTCACGGGAAGAGCAGCGGAAGAAGAGTTTCGTGAGCCCGGAAATCGGCCTGAATGGCAGGATTATTCGGGTGACCTGCTGGTGTGGTGCACTGTGAAGATTAATCACGTGTGATCGGACGGGTCAACGTGTCTTGGGTGGCGCGGGGTCAACCTTGTGGTCCGGATGGGCGCCGGGTTCGGTGTGGACGCGGTCGGTACGGGTGGCTGGTTCGGTCCGGTGAAGTGGTGAAGTGAGGACGGCCACTTCCCGGCGTAATGTCGACTCGCCGCCTCGTGATGTATTGCGAAAGACGAATATGGGACATTCTTGGCCCCGTGCCGGTGGGGCTACCGGTCTTCGATGGCGAACGTGTGGCGCGAAAGCGAATCTTCGCTCGTGAGCCGGTGGAATTGTCCGGTGCTCGTTCCGGATTTTACCGAGGTTTCGCTTCGCGATGGCGATCGGCTTTCGGTCGGCCTAATATGAACTGAGCCGATCGGCGCCAGGGGGTTGATATGGACTTGGCCGGATCCGAGGCGTTGAAGGCGCCGATGGAGCCAGTGGACCGTGTCGGTGAAGCTTGTGTGCTGATCGGTGTGCACTGCGGGCCGGAAGTGTCCGAAGACCGGTTGCGGGAGGAACTCGTCCGCATCGCCGGTCCCGGTTTGCTCGGCGTGGACGCGGGCCCGCTCGGTTATGTGCTGATTCCGGCCGAAGACGACGAGGACGGCCTGCGACGCGCTGGAGAGTTGAGCCGGCGGCTGTCCTTTCCCGGCTGGGTGGCCGTGACTCGGAGGCGTACGCGGTTCCAGGAGGGGAAACGGGAGGTCCGCGAGATCGCGGCGATCGCCGTGGCCGCCGGGCGACCGCCCGGTCTGTACCTGATGACCGATCTTCCGGTGGAGTACGCGGTCGTCCGGCAGCCGTCGGTGCTGCGCGGGCTCGGTGCGCTCATCGAGCCGATCGCCGACCGGCCCGTATTGCGGGCCGCGGTGACGGCATTGGCGACCGCGGACGGCAATCGCAGCAAGGCCGCCGTCGATATCGGGGTGCACCACAGCACGCTCGACTATCGCCTGCGTCAAATCCGCGAGTTGACCGGCTTGGACCCGACGAGTGCGCGGGACCTGTCGATCCTGTCGACCGCGTTGACCGCCCGCGCCGTCGCGCGTGGCGGCATTCTGGAAAGCGCGATAGCCCCCGTCTCTTGACCGGCGTGTTCCCCTGTCACGCGTGACAGCGAGACGGGGGCGACTTCGAAGACGATCTTGATCGTGTCGTCCGTCCCAAATTCGCATCGCCCGGCCCGGAATGAGTATTGTTTCCGGCGAGGGGCGAAAGGGGGCGACGATGCCGCGTTTTCGTGAGAAGTCGCGCCGCCGGAGGAGGCCGATTCATGAAAACGTCTCATGAATCGCGGGTAAGGGGCGAGAGCCGGACACTTCTCGGCTGGAAGACCGTTCCGAGGGAGCCGCGAAGATGACCGGCGTCCCGGCTTTTCGTGCGTGCGATCCCCCTTTAGTAGGACGCGTCGCGGAACTCCGCGTGCTATGCACCGCTGCGGACAACGCGCGCACTTCCGGGGTGCGGATCGTGGTGATCAGCGGTGCTGCTGGAATAGGCAAGACGGCTTTGCTGTCGCTGGCCCGTGCCGAACTCGCCGACGGTATTACGGTCCTGCACACCGCTTCGCGTCCTCCCGTGGAACCGTACGACGGAGTCCGAGAGTTCTTCTCGGGACGGTCCGATTTCCGGGCCGCGCTGACCTCCGCAGCGCAGGACGATTACGCAAGCTTTGAGAACCTGACCAGGCTCGCCATCGGCGAGCTGGCCGAGAGCCCGCTCGCGCTGTTCGTCGACGACGCCGAGCACTGCGACGAGAGTACGCTGCGCTGGCTCGGCTTCCTGAGTCGACGAGCTGCCGGGCTCCCGCTGCTCCTCGTACTGAGCCTGCGGCCAGAGACCCAGGAGCGCTCCCAGGCGTTGGCGGCGCTGGCCGCGCGGGACCTCACCACGACCGTGGATCTCGGCCCCCTCGGTGAGCCCGAAGTGGCCCTGCTCGTCGGCAGACGCCTCGGCAACCCGCCCGAGCAGCCGTTTCTCGACGTCTGCCTGGCACTCGGCGGAGATCACCCTCGGGTACTGCGCGTACTGCTCGACGCGTTCGAGCGGCACGGACTGTCACCGGACGCCGGGGGCGCACGGGAAGCCGAGGACATCGGCGGTGACGCGTTGGCCGTCGCCGCGACAGGCTGGCTGCGCGACCGGCCGGAGCCGATCCGCCGGGTCGCGGCCGGGGTGGCCCTGTTGGGCTCGGCCGGGACTTCCGTGCTCGGTGCGCTGCTCGGCCTGTCCGCCATCGCGGTCGAGGCGGCAGTGGCTTCCCTCCGCGAACATCACGTCCTTCGGTCTGGCCAAGGGGATTTCGCCCACGAGGCCGTATCGCGGGCGATTCTCGCCGAACTCGCGAGCGAGGAACTCGACGGGTTGTGTGCCCACGGCGCGCGGCTGCTGCATTGCGAAGGACGGCCGCCGCGCGAGGTCGCCGATCTGCTCGCCCGACTGCCGGCGCTCGACGAACCGTGGATGTCCGCGACGCTGTGGGACGCCGCGGTCGACGCCGAGCGGTCCGGCGAACCGGCCGAAGCCGCCCGCTTGCTGAACCGTGCCCTCGCCTGTTCACCCGACGACGTGCCCACCACCCTCACGTTGGCCAGAGCGCTCTCGGCGGTCGATCCCGAGTCCGCACGGGACCACCTCCTCCGGGTGGTCGACCGAGTGGAAACCGCTCAGCTGCGGGCGACGGCCATGGGCTGGCTCGTCGAAGCCGCCTTGTCCGCTCCACCGAGTTCGGCGGCCTATGAGCGGCTGGCGGAGGTCATCGACGCCGTGTTGTCCACAAAGGAGGCCGGGCTCGCGGAGATCGATCCCGAACTGCGAGCCCGCGGGCAAGGCGCGGTGCTCAACGCGGGCCTCGGCCACGGGGCGACCGTCCGGTCGGCACTCGAGCGGGCACAGCTCATCGAGTCGCCCGGCGTCGGCTATCCGGCGAACCGTTTCCTGCTCGGAAAACTGAGCACCGCCGCGATTATCGGGGGCAGGCCGGGGTGGGAGGTCCGGAGGATCGCCAGGGCCGCGCTCGCCATCCCCCCGTCGGGTGGGGAGCTGGACGAGGGCGTCATCGACGCGGCCTGCGCGCTGTACCTGGCGGGCCGTCCGCATGAGGCGCTTTCGGCGCTCGCCACCGCCCGGCCTGCCGACGCCGCCTGGCCGCGCTGCCACGAGGAGTCCCTGCGGACCTACATCCTGCTGGCCATCGGTGATCTTCCCAGCGCGGTGGCCTCGGCGGCCGCGGCGACCGGACTCGCGGCGGGCCGGGCGTGGGCGTTGCCGCGACTCGCCTTGACCGAAGTCTTCGTGGCCCAGGGGGAATTCGCGGCCGCCGAGGAGCAGCTGGACCTGGCGGACGAAGCCCCAACGAGCTTCTGGGAGCACCGGCAGAGCCTGCTGCACAGAGCCTTCTTGCGGTGCGTGGACGGCGATTTCGACACCGCACTGCGCTGCCTCGTCCGGTGCCATACCGATGATCAGCACGAGCGGGCCAACCCGATGGACACGGTTCGATGGGTGGCGCCCGCGTCGATGCTCGCCGAAGCGGGCAATCGGGCGACCGTCGAGGAGCTCGTCCAGCCGCAACTCGCCGTCGCCGAGCGCTGGGGAACGCGCGAGGGGCGGGCACTCGCCATGCTCGTCAAGGGTGTACTGGCCACTGGCGAGACCGGGCTCGCCCTGCTCGGTGAGGCCGTTCTGCTGCTCAAGGAGAGCGAGTTCCGTTCGCAGCTCATCCTCGCGGAGTATCTCTACGGGCGAGCCTGCTACCAGGCGGGCGACGTCGTCGCGGCCCGCCGTCATCTGCGGGAGACGATCGTCCTCGCCGTCCGCCACGGTTACGCCGCGCTCGGCAGGGAGGTCCGGACGCTGCTCATCGCCGCGGGCGGCTGGATGAGGGAGCCGGACGGCGATCCCCTCGGCCTGCTCACGGCGAGCGAGCGACGGGTGGCCACGCACGCGGCCGCTGGGGCGAGCAACCGGGAGATCGCGGAGGCCCTGTTCGTCACGCTGCGGACGGTCGAGAGTCACCTTTCCAGCACCTATCGCAAGCTCGGCGTGCGGTCCCGGACCGAGCTCGCGATCCTGCTGGGCGATCAGGCGACGTCATGACCGAGTCGGTGCACGTGGTGCTTCGAGAAGCCGTGGACGACGTCCTCGCCGGGCGGCCGTCGGTGGTCCAGCTGACCGGCCCACCCGGTTGCGGCCGTCTGGCGTTCATCGGGTCGGTGATGGCGTGTGCCCGGAAGGCCGGCCTGAAGGTGCTTTACTCGAAGGTGCCGCCGCCGGAGACCGGGATCCGGTACGGGGTCCCGATCGAATTGCTCACCGCGCTGAACCCGGCCCAAAGGCAGGATCCGGCCGACTCCGCGGACGCCCTCTGCGACGAGTTCCTGCGCGCCGCGGCGGAGTCGCCACTGACCCTCGTGGTGGACGACGTCCAATGGTGCGACGAGCACTCGATCGAATGGCTCTCGGCGCTGGTGCACCGCATGCGCCGGACCCCGTTGCTGGTCGTCCTCGGCATGGTTCCGCTGGGGCTGCCCGCCGAAGCCGCGCTGGCCGCGCTGTGGCTGCGCGCGGACACGACCGAGACGGCCTGGCACGTGGTGGAGCCGCCTCCGCTGTCCCACACCGACTCGCGGCGGCTACTGGAGTCGGCCGCCGGGACCGCGCCGGACACCGGGTTCGTGGACGCCGTACAGCGCTACACCCGAGGCCTGTCCGCCTTCGTGAGCGTCACCGTCGACGCGGTGGCGCGGGGTGAATTCGGTGTCACCGCCGACGACCTCCCCGCCTTGGACGCCTGGGCGGCGACCGAACTCGGCGACCGCGACGCCGCGCTGATCCGGGCGCTGCCCGAACCGCTGCTCGCCATGCTCCGCGCGGTCGTGCTGGGCCACGGGTTCTTCGGCACCGAGCTCCTCGCCCGCTTCGACCGCGTGCGGGGACCGGTGCCCGAAGTCGTCCTGGACCGGCTTCGCGTGCTCGGTCTGGTGGCGCCCGGTGATCCGCCCGGGCCGGGCCAGCCGTGGACCTCCGGCCGGGTACTCGCGCAGATGACCGGGCCCGAACGAGAGCGCCTGCGCGCCGAGGCCGCCCTGGTCGGTCATCAGGCCGCGATGCCAGGGCCCGCGCTGGCGCGGATTCTGCTCGACGCCCCCGTCGTCGGCGAGCCGTGGGCGGTGCGAACACTTCGCGAGGCGGCCGAGCATAGTGGTGCCGAAGGCAGACCGAAGGAAGCTGTCGGTTATCTCCGGAGGGCCCTCCACGAACCGATGGGAGCGCTGGACCGGGCGCGGCTCGAGCTGATGATGGCGAGCCTGGAGGTGCGGTACGCGCCCGACGCGAGCGACCGCACGCTGACCAGGATCACCACCGGGCCGGGGCCGGACGAGGTCGGCCCGCTCCGGGTCGAGGCGGCGGATCTGCTGCTCGCGAGGGGCAGCATCGAGGCCATGGAGCAGGCCGTCATCGCCGCCGTCGCCCGGCCGGAACTCACCGAATGCCTTCGCGTTCAGCTCGGCGCGTTGCACTGGCTGGCGCTCGACGGGACCTACGAGGCGGGCTCGCCGGTCATCGAGGCCCCGCCGCTGCCGGCCGATCCGGCCCAGCCCGCCGCCGCGGCGGCGCTGGCGTGGCAGCTCTCGTGCGCCGGCCGGGAGGCGGACCGGGCCAGGGAGCTGGCGCGAAGTGTGCTCGCCGCCGGTTTCGGCGAGGGGGTCCCGCTGAGTCCCCACATCGTCGCGAGCCGGGTCCTGCTCTCCACGGACGACGTCCTTGAGGCGGAAGCCGGGCTCGAAGCGGTCGTCCGGGTCGCCCGGCGCCGTCGCGCGGTCGCCGCCGTCGCCTGGACCAGGGTCATCTTGTCCATCCTCCACGGCCGTCAGGGCCGGGTCGCCGAGGCCAACGACGAATTCGACCGCGCCCTCGGCGAACTGCCGCTGGAACAGTGGCATCCGACCGCCAGGCCGAAGATCCTCGCCCATCAGATCGGGCTGCGGTTGGAAAGCGGGCTTCTCGACGAAGCCAAGCGGCTGGCCGAGGCCGAACCGCCGGCCGGTGCGGAGTCCAGTGTCGGCTGGGCACAGCTGCTGCTCATCAAGGGCATCCTGCTGTTGCGCACCGGCAGGGCGATGGAGGCGGCCGACCGCATCGTCGAGGCCGGGCGGCTGCTGCTGGCCCGTGGCTGGACGAATCCGGCCATGTACGCCTGGCGTTCCTTCGCCGCGAGCGCGTACAGCGCCGTCGGCGACGACCGGGAGGCCGAACGGCTGGTCGGTGAAGAGCTCGAACTGGCCGGGCGATGGGGGGTGCCGAGCACCCTCGGCGGCACCCACCTCAACGCGGCGATGACCCTTCCCGCGCCCGGGCGGTCGCGGCATCTGGAAGCGGCGGTACGGCTGCTCGCCACGACCCCGCTGAAGAGCCGTTACGCGACGGCCGTCCTCATGCTGGCGGCGGAGCGGCAGGCGGCAGGAGAGCACGAGGATCTGGCGGCGCTGGTCGCCGAAGGCGGCACGCTGGCGTGGCGGCTGGGCTCGCGCGCCTTGGTCCAACAGGCGGAGGCACTGGGATGGCAAGCGGAACGACCGGATATTCGGATACGCGCGACACCACGGCCGGTCGGGGACCGGCGGTGAACGGCGCGCGGCTGGTCGAACGGGACGGCGAACTCGGCAGGCTTGCGGCCGCCGCCCGGTCCGCGGCCGAGGGCGAAGGTTCGATGCTGGTGATCCGCGGCCCGATCGGCATCGGCAAATCCGCCCTCCTGCAGGCCGTGCCGCGGTTACCCGGCGTGGAAGACACCCGGGTGCTGCGCGCCCGCGCTTCCGCGTTGGAGCAGGACTACGTGTTCGGACTGGCGCGTCAGCTGGTGGACGCCGGGCAAGGCACGTTGGCTGCGCTGGAAGCGCTCGTGGAGGGCAGGAGTGCCGGCTCACCGCTGACGATGCTCGTGGACGATCTCCACTGGGCCGACGACCCCTCGCTGCGATGGCTCACCTCCCTGGCGCCGCGGCTGAGCGGACTCCCGGTGCTCGTGGTGGTGACCGTCCGGGACGGCGATCCACGTTCCGCCCGGCAGCCGCTGACCGAGATCATCGGCACGGCAGGCGCCGTACTGCGACCGGATCTCCTTTCCGTGCAAGGGATCCGGGAGTTCGCCGCCGCCGCGACGGACTGTGACGACGAATTCGCCAAGGCGCTCCACGAGACCGTCGGCGGGAATCCGCTCTTCCTGAAGTCCGTGTTGCTCGGCTTCGCCCGTGCCGGTACCGCGGCCGGGACCGCGTGTGCGGAACTGGTCCAAGGACGTTGCCCGGCGCAGGTTCGCGAAGGGATGACAGCGTGCTTTCTCGAGCTGCCCGAACCCATCCGCGCCGTGGCCGGCGCGATGAGCGTGCTCGGGGACGCCGGGGACATCGCCATCGTCAGCCAGGTGGCCGGCGTCGACACGGTCACCGGTGCGGAAGCGGCGCGCGCCATGCGGCAGCTGGGAATCATGGCGAAGCGGCAGGAGAACGAGGGGCTGCACCTGCTGGTCCGCGAGACGATTCTTCGTGCGCTGACGATCGAAGAACGGGAACGGCTGCACACCAGGGCCGCCACGGCGTTGCACGCTGACGGCTACCCGGCCGAGCAGGTCGCCGCCCAGCTGATGCCGATCCCGTCACCGCAAGGCGATTTCGCCATCGCCGCACTGCGCGCGGCCGCGGACAGCGCCCAGCGCAGGGGCGCGCCGGACGCCGCGGCCGGCTACCTGCGCCGCGCGTTGCTCGAAACCTCGGCACAGGGCGAGGACCGGGCGCGGCTGCTGGTCGATCTGGCGATGGTCGAACGAACCGTCGACGTCGGTGCGGCGATGCGGCATATCTATTACGCCGTCCCGCTGCTGCGGGACATCCGCGACCGGGCGGCGGCGCTGACCCGGATCGCGCCGCCCATGCTGACCGACGCCCCGCCCGCGATCCGCGTCCTGATCACCGAGACCGCCGAAGAATTCGGTGACCGGCAAGCGGGTTCGGACCGCGATCGAGAACTCGGGCTCGGACTCGAAGCGCGATCGCGTCACATCGGCTACACCGATCCCGCCGAACTCGCCGATTCCCTGCGGCGGCTGTCCGGCCTCGGTGCCGAACCGCCCGTTGAGACCACGGCCGACCGTGAACTGCTGATCGTGCTGCTGTACGCGGCGATGCTCACCGCGGGCAAACCCGCCGACGAGGTCGCCCGGCTCGGCGAACGCGTCCTCCAGCGCGAACCCGCGTTGTCCACGCATGTACACACCGCGCTCCCGATGCTGGTGCTGACGATGACCACCGCGGGTTCGGTCAGCAGGATCGGTCCTTGGCTGGATCTCTCCCTGGAGCACGCTCGCCGCCAGGGGAGCGTCATCGAACAGGCTCTGATCCGGATCGAACAAGCGGGGGTCTCGCTGCGCACCGGGCGGACCGGTGAAGCCAAGACAGCCATGCTCGAAGCCGACAGCCTCGCCGGGGCCGACTTGATCAGCCGATCGTCGTCGTGGAGCGCGGTCACGCTGGCGGCGGTGGCGATCAGTACCCAAGAGCCCCGGTTGGTCGCACTGGCGGACGACTACCGGGGCAGCGGGGGAAAACGCTCCTTCGTGCAAGTCCGGCAATGGGCGCGGGCGTCGCAAGCGCAGGCTCGCGGCGACCTGTCCACGGCTCTCGAACAGTTCCTCGAATGCGGCCGCGCACTGGAACGATCGCGATGGCGCAACCCGGAGCTGTTCCCTTGGCGCGCGGCGGCCGCCGAGACGGCCCACCGGCTCGGCGACCTGCGGACCGCGCGACAGCTCGCCGAGGAGTACCGCGCGCAGGCCGACGAGTGGCAAAGTCCCGTGACGATAGGCCGGGCGCAGCGGATCCTCGGTGAACTCACCGAAGGCGCGGACGGGGTGGCGATGCTGCGGGAAGCGGTCACCACACTGGAAAACTCGGTCAACCGCGTCGAATTGTCGATCGCCCTCACCGCACTCGGTTCCCGGTTGCTGGACAGCGACGCCAAGCAGGCGGGGGTGATCCTGCGCCGAGGCCGCGAACTCGCGAAAGAATGCGGAGACCGCCCATCGGCCGCCCCCGCCACCCTCTTGGACTGGTCGTCGATGCTGTCGAAGGCGGAAGCCCGGGTGGCCCGGCTGGCCGGCGGTGGGCTCAGCAATCAGGAAATGGCCCAGCGGCTCGGCGTGAGCGTGCGCGCGGTCGAAAAGCACCTGACGAACACCTATCGCAAGCTGGGGCTGCGCGGCAGGACCGAACTCGCGGAAACCATCGGCACCACCCAGCCCACGACACGACCGCTGCCCAGGTCTTCCTCGCCGGAAGCGTCGCGTTAGGTCTGGGTTGGCCGCGTGACCCACTCGATATCGGTTGCACCGGGGATGGTGGGTGCGGCATCCGCGTAGCAGGATGGGAACTTGACTGACCAGCGGTTTTACCTCGGCAGTCTGGTGGTTGGGGCGTAGCGCGTGCTGGTCACGTCCGAGACTTCGCCACGCGCCGGACTGGTACAGCCACTCGCGAAATGCTGGGTGGGGATGTCCGGCCGACCGTTACTCTCGGCAACCTGCGGTGATCCATACATGTCAACGCACCTTGGTGGGCGATGGAATCGAGGTTGACCGATGTTGACTCGCCGGAGAACTTGGCAGGGGCGGGCGATGCTCCGTCCCGGCATGCTGATCTACGCGGGCGAGATCGCGTCCGCGCACCGGCATCGGCACGCCGCGGTGCAGATCGTCGCCACTCGTGACGCGGTCGAGTTGCGCGACGCGTCGGGCGACCGGGTCCGCGGCGGCTCGATGGTGATTCCGGCCGGTGCGGAACACGAGATGGTCGGAGGCTCGGCCGGGCTGCTCGTGTTCGTCGATCCAGCCGGGGTCACCGGGCACGCGCTGACCGCGCGGGTGCGGCGAACCGGGCTGCCTGTCGACTCGGCCGCGGCATGGGCCGCCGCGGGCCTGGCACCACCCGACGTCGAGTTGTCCTCCCTCGAACCAGAGCAGTGGGCGGACCGATTGCTCGGTGAGGTTGGAGGTGACATTCCGCTGCGCTCTGTGCACCCAGCGCTGCGCCAGGCGATGGCCCTGCTTCCGTCGATGCTCGACAGTGAGGCCGGACTCACTCGGCTGTCCGCGGCCGTGGGCCTGTCGGCATCGCGGCTCGGACACCTGTTCGGCGAGGAACTCGGATTGCCGTTCCGCGCGTATGTGCGGTGGGCTCGGCTCCGGCGCGCGATCGATCACGCGCGTGCGGGTGGAACGCTGACCGCGGCGGCGCATGCCGCCGGGTTCGCCGACAGTGCCCATCTCACCCGTGTCAGCCACGAGATGTTCGGCCTGGCGCCCTCACATCTGGTCGGCACGGTGCGCTGGTGTGAGCCGGATCGCGAGGGTTAGCGAGTTCGTTCAAGCCGTCGCCCGCCTGTGGCCAGCAGGCTCGGGACATGCGAAATCTCGTGAGATACGGCTACGTGCCGTTCATGCTCCTTGCCGTCAACGGCGCCGGCGTCGCCATCGCCGCGGCAGGGGCTGCCAAGTTATGGTTGGTCGGTCTGGTCTTGCTGGCCGTAGCCGTGTCCTTCGCCGCCGAGCGCGTCCTGCCCTACCGCCAGGAGTGGAACGCGGCGCGTGGCGATGACCGGCGCGACGCGGCCCATGCGGCGGTCAACGAATCGCTCACGATCGCCAGCCTCGCCGTGGTGCCTGTGCTCACCGCGATCACGCCGTTCGACGGGATCTGGCCCGGCGAGTGGCCGTTCGTCGTGCAGGTGCTGGCCGCGATACTCGTGGCCGATCTCGGTATCACGCTGGTCCATCTGGCCAGCCACAAGATTCCGGCGCTGTGGCGGCTGCACGCGGTGCACCACAGCGTGAAACGCGCCTACGGGTTCAACGGGCTGATGAAACACCCACTGCACCAGATCCTGGAGACCGCCGTGGGATTCACCCCGCTCATCCTCCTCGGCATGCCCACCAGTGTTGCCTACGCGGTCGCACTCTGCGCCGTCGTGCAACTGCTGCTGCAACACTCCAATGTGGACTATCGGGTCGGGCCACCGCGGGTCGTGCTGGCGCTGAACCAGGCTCACCGCTTCCATCACCTCAAGTGGGCGGGCGTCGGCGACGTCAACTTCGGACTGTTCACGCTGCTGTGGGATCACCTCTTCGGCACCTACTCCTACGATCCCGAGCGTCAATTCACCAGCGACGACCTCGGTATGGCCGCCAAGCCCCACTACCCGGACGCCTACCTGGCCCAACTCGCCGAACCATTCCGCTCCAGCGGAGCCTGCACGTCCGACGGCCTCGACGCGAAGGCGCCCACCGAACCGGCAGCACCCACTGCACACTGACCGCCCGAGTGAGCTCGCTGCAGACTGCCGCCTGCAGCGAGCTCACGGCGTTTACGCCTCGGCGAGGTCAGCCGCGGTCATCGCACATCGCGCGCTGCTTGAAGGTCGACAGCGCGCCGTCGATGGGGTGGGGCTGCGGATTCCCGGAGGCGTCCAGCTTGTTCCACCGCGCCAGGTTCACCGCGAAGGACAGCTGCCGCTTCCCATCGGCTCGGATCCAGGACTCCGACTGGGCTCCCCAGGTCGAGCCGTCGTGGCCCCAGAAGGTCCCGCAGCCCGGGATCTCGGCCTTGTGCAGCCCCAGGCCATAGTCGATCAGCTGCCCGTCCTGGGCGATGACCGGGACCGTGTGCTGCATCTGCGCCAGCGATGACCGGTTCACGATCTCGCCAGCGAGCAGCTTGCCGAAGAAGCGGTTGAGGTCCTCGACAGTCGAGACCAGACCGGCTCCCATCATCACCCAGGACATGTTGTAGACGCTGTAGTCGCGCGGCGGGTCGACCAGGCCGAACAGCGCCTCGTACATCCGCGAGTGCGGCCCCTTGATCCGCGGCCCGTCCGGAAACTCGGTGTGCCGGAGCCCGGCGCGCTCGATGACGTTGCGGGTGATGTACCTCTCGGCCGTGGTGCCGGTTACCCGCTCCAGGAGCTCGCCGAGCAACAGGTAGTTGGTGTTGGAGTACACCCCAGGGGTGCTCCCAGGCTCGCCGGTGGCGGGCGCATGGACACCCATCTCGATCAGGTCCGCCGTGCGGAACTGCTTGAACCGGTTGTCGTCCACGCTCTGCGCCGAGATATCCGGCAGCGAAGGCCACGGCTTGAACGACGGGTACGCGTAGGGGAGGTATTCGGCGAGGCCGCTGGTGTGGTTGATCAGCATCCGAACCGTGATCTTGTTGCCGCGTTCCCCCGGCACCAGGTGCGGCAGGTAGCCGCCGATCGGCGCGTCGAGCCGGATCCGGCCCTGCTCGACCTGCTGCAGGACCGCAGCGGCGACGAAGGTCTTGGTGATGCTGCCGACGCGCTGTCGCATGTCTGCCCGGATGGGGCGGCCGGTCCGGACATCGGCGACCCCGGACGCGCCGCGCCAGGTCTTGTCCGCATCGCGCACCTCGGCGTAGACGCCCGGCACTCCGGCGCGATGCACAGCGTCCAATGTGGACCGCAGTGCGACGGGATCGAGGCGGGGCGTCGGGGCTGCCGCCGCCGTACTCGTACCGACGACCAGCGCGGCCACGCTTGCCATTACCACCAGCTGGATCTTCAAGACTCGTCCTCTCAATTGACCAGGGCGCGGCGTACGGCCACGGTGATTTCGGCGAACTGCCGCCGCGAGACGTCGGCGGGGACCGCCCCCGACCCGTGGAAGGTGCCGGGCCACTGGTGCAGCTCGACCGACACGCCCGCCTGCAGCAGCCGCAGCGCGTAGGTGATGCACTCGTCACGGTTCGGGTCGAACTCCGCGCTGGCGATGTAGGCCGGTGGCAGGCCGGACAGGTCGGTGGCCCGAGCCGGGGCGGCGTACTGCGTGGCGGGCGTGGAGCCCAGGTAGTACTCCCATGACCGGGCGACCTTGTCGCGATACAGCCAGGGCGTCTCGGTGAAGGTCCGGGCCGACCACGTCTCCAGCCGGTCATCGAGTCCGGGCTCGTTGAGCACCTGGAAGCGGATCGCGGGTCCCTGGTCGTCACGAGCCCGCAGCGCCACCGCGGCCGCGAGGTTCGCGCCCGCGCTGTGGCCTCCGACCGCGATCCGTTCCGGGTCGATGCCGAGTTCGGCCGCGTTCTCGGCCGCCCAGGTCAGCACGGCGTAGACGTCGTCGAGGGCCGCCGGGTACCGGTGCTCGGGGGCCCGGCGGTAGTCCACCGAGATCACCACCGCGCCTGCCCCCTCGGCGATCCGGATCGCCAACGGGTGCTCGGTGTCCAGGTCGCCTAGGACATGTCCGCCGCCGTGCGACCAGATGATCGCGCCCTGTGCCTGGAGAGGGCGATAGATCCGCACGGGCACGTCCGGATCGGCGGGCACCGTGCGGTCTTCGATCTCCATTCCGGTCGTATCCGGTGCGGGCCGCGCGCCTGCCAGCTCGGAGTAGGTCTCGCGGTCGGCGACCGGGTCGGTCAGGTCGGCCCGCGGCAAGAACGGGATGAATGCTTCAAGTTCGGGATCCATGTCGACCATCCTTCTGGTCGCCACCCCCGGGATCGCCCGCCACGCGTCGGGCATTCCGCCGGGATCACGCGCCGATCGTCGCAATTCCCCTGTCAGGGAGGCACTTGTCGCGCGACTGTCGCAAGTGGACTTTGAAGCCGAGGGCATGGTCCGGATCGGGAGGTTCTACGCGACGCCCTGCCCTGCTCGACGCACTTCCCGTGATGGAGATCGAAGTCGACCAACCACCCCAGGAACCTGCTCGTGCGCTGTTCGAAGCTCTCCGGCTGGAGATCCGCTGCAACACCTGCCGGGCGACGCTGAGCGGCCCAGAGACTCGACAACGCCACGTCTGCCTTACCCCCAAATAGAACCTTGCGGACGGACAAGAGGACGCGTGCCCGCGGCAATCAGGGCTGACGCCTCGTCTGGTAGTGCCCATCGATCACGCACTCTCATGCCGAAGAGCGGTGGTCGCGGAGTTCTTGGCCGGTTACGACTCCGGTGGCCTGCTTCCGCGGGAGTCCGGCCACCGGCAGCGACACTGTCACGACCAGGCCGCCGCCGTCGCGGGGCTCCGCGTGCACGTGGCCGCCGTGGGCGTGCGCCAACGCACGGACGATCGACAGCCCGAGCCCGGCACCCGTCCGGGTGGCGAGCCGATCCGTCGTGAGCCGGCGGAACGGCTCGAACAGGCCGGGCAGCTCATAAGGCGGCACCACCGGCCCTGTATTGGTGACCACCAGTTCGACCAGCCCGTCCGGCCGGGTGCCACTGGTGACCTGGACCCAGCCGTCCGGCACGTTGTAGCGCACGCCGTTCTCCACCAGGTTCTGCACGAGCCGTTCCAGCAGGACCGCGTTGCCCATGGCCGGGGCTTCGCCGGCGGACGTGGTCACGGTCGGATGCCGTGCGGCCACGTGCGTCACGACGTCCGCGAGGTCCACATAGGACAGTTCGCCCAGCTCGCGGTCCGATTTGGCCAGCGTGAGCAGGCCGTCGATCAGCCGCTCGTGCCGACTGTTGATCTCCAGCAGTGTCTCGCCGAGCTGTCGGACCTCCACCGAGACATCGCGACGCTGCACCGCGATCTCGAGCAGGGTGCGGTTGAGCGTCAGTGGGGTGCGTAGCTCGTGGGAGGCGTTGGCGATGAACCGGCGCTGCCCGTCGAAGGAGTGGTCGAGCCGTTCGAGCATCAGGTCGAACGTGTCGGCGAGCCGCTTCACCTCGTCCGGCGGCCCGTCGAGGGCGATGCGTTCGTGCAGGCTGCGGTCGCTGCCGGGGGAGTCGGCGATGCGCCGTGCGGCCCGGGTCATCCGGTCGATCGGCTGTAGCATCCGGCCGGCGATCAGCCAGCCGATCGCGATCGCCGCGGCCGCGACCAGGCCGAGTGCGAGGCCGCCCTGGACGAGCAGAGCCGTGAGAGCGTCGGTCCGGGTTTCTTCGGCGACCTCGTTGAGCATGTCGACCTCCGGCGTGAAGGTCTGGGCATCGAGCACGGTGGTCGATTCGCGGTTGGACAGCTGCCTGGACATCAGCACGTACGTCGCGCCGAGCAACAGGATGCCGGCGAGCAGGAACAAGCCGCCGTACACGAGCGTCAGGCGGGTCCGGATGGTCAGGCGTTTCACGGAATGCGGTACCCCGCTCCCGGCTCGGTCACGATGACCGGTGGGTCGCCGAGCTTGCGGCGCAGCTTGAGGATCGCCATCCGCACGGTGTGGGTGAAGGGGTCGGCGTGCTCGTCCCATGCCTTCTCCAGGAGTTGCTCGGTGGACACCGCGCCGCCGTCGGCGCGCAGCAGTTCGGTGAGGACCGCGAACTCCTTGCGGGACAGCGGGACGTAGCGGCCGTCGCGATACACCTCGCGGCGGTGCGGGTCGAGCCGGATGCCCGCTCGGGCGAGCACCGGCGGCGCGGCAGGCCGGCAGCGCCGGCCCAGCGCGGTCACCCGCGCGGCCAGTTCGCGGAACGCGAACGGCTTGGGCAGGTAGTCGTCGGCGCCAAGGGCGAGGCCGGCGACCCGGTCGTCCACGTCGGCGGCGGCGGTCAGCATCAGTACCCGGGTATCGCCGCCGCGGGCGACGAGCACCCGGCACACCTCGTCGCCATGGATGACCGGCAGGTCCCGGTCGAGCACCACCACGTCGTAGTCGTTGACGCCGGCCCGCTCCAGCGCGGCGGCGCCGTCGTGCACCACGTCCACCGCGTGTGTGCCCGCCCGCAGCCCTTCGGCCACCGCGTCCGCGAGGAGTGGCTCGTCCTCGACCACCAAGATCCGCATGGGTCCATGGTGACGCACGGTCGTGTCACTTCCGTGTCAACGTTTCCGGAGACGGCCGAGTGACATCACGCTCGCTGTACTTCGGCGCATGAAACGACTCATGTGCGTGCTCGTGTCGTTGCTGCTCGTCGGACTCGCCGGCTGCTCGTCAGCCACCGATTCCGGCGCGGCCACAGCGGAGGACAAGCAGGCGGGGCTGAAGTTCGCCCAATGCATGCGGGAGAACGGCGTGCCGGACTTCGAGGACCCGACGTTCGACGAGAACGGCGAGATGGAGCTGCGCTTCCCGCCGGGCACCGACCCGAACGCGGTGAAGCCGGCGCAGGAGAAATGCAAGAGGTACCTGCCGGGCGGCGGCGAGCCGGAGAAGTTGAACGCGGAGGATGTGAAGAAGTTCCAGGCGTACGCCAAATGCATGCGGGAGAACGGCATGCCGGACTACCCCGACCCGGACGCGGAGGGGCGCAGCCGGTTCGAGAGCGGTAAGGCGCCCGACCCGAACGACCCCGGCCTCAAGACGGCGCACGAGAAGTGCGGCGAGCACCTGCCGGGCGGCGGCGGTGGGGGTCTCGTGATCCCGGGGGGCGGCAAATGAGCCGGCGCGGGGCCGGCCGGGTGGTGATCGTGCTCATCGCCGTGCTCGCCACCGGAGCCGCGGTCACCGCCGCGACCGGCTTCTGGGGTGGTGAGAAGCCCACCGAGACCGGCAACGACCTGCCCGCGGCGACGGCGAAGGTGACCAGGCAGACGCTCGTCGACACGCGGACCGAAAACGGCAAGCTCGGCCACGGCGCCCCGGTCGACGTGACCGGCAAGCTCGCCGGGACGTTGACCGCGCTGCCCGCCGTCGGGCTCACGGTGGAGCGTGGGCAGGCGATCTACTGGGTCGACGACACGCCGGTCGTGCTGCTGTACGGCACGCTGCCGGTCTATCGTCCGCTCGTGCCGGACACCGAGGGCACCGACGTGGAGCAGTTCGAGAGCAACCTCGCCGCGCTCGGCTACCGCGGGTTCACGGCGGACAGGAAGTACACCGCGCAGACGGCCACCGCGGTGAAGAAGTGGCAGAAGGACCTCGGCCTGCCGGAGACCGGCACGATCGAGCAGGGCCGGATCCACTACGCGGCCGGGCCGGTGCGGGTGGACGGCCAGAAGGCGACCGTCGGCGCTGACGTCGCGCCGGACGCGCCTCTGCTCTCCTGCACCGGGTCGGCGCGGCTGATCACGGTCGAACTGGGCGTGGCCGACCAGCGGCTCGCGGTGAAGGCCGCCCCGGTGACCGTCACCCTGCCGGACGACAGGACCACGCCGGGCTCGATCACCGGCACCGCGACCGTCCTCGTCCCCGCCAGCGGGGCCCCCGGCAGCCAGGCGACGACCATCATCGAGGTGACCGTCGCGGTCGCCGACCAGAACGCGCTCACCGGGCTCGACGAGGCGTCCGTAAAGGTCGCGTTCAGCGCCTCGCGGCGAGAGAACGTGCTGACCGTGCCGGTGGCCGCACTGCTGGCACGGTCCGAGGGCGGGTACGGCGTCGAGGTCGTGAACGGGACGACCACCGAGATCGTCGCGGTGGAGACCGGCCTGTTCTCCGGCGGCCGCGTCGAGATCTCCGGTGAAGGGCTGGACGAGGGCGTGACGGTGGGGATGCCGTCATGAGCGGGGCAGTCGTGGAACTGGACGGGGTCGGCAAGTCCTACGTCGGCGGGGTCGCCGCACTGCGCGACGTGTCGCTGTCCGTGGGGTACGGCGAGCTGGTCGCGATCGTCGGGCCGTCCGGGTCGGGCAAGTCGACCATGCTGCACCTGATCGGCACACTCGACCGGCCGTCGGCCGGCACGGTACGGATCGACGGCCACGACGTCGCGGCATTGACCGACCGGCAGCTGTCCGCGTTGCGGGCCACCCGGATCGGGTTCGTGTTCCAGCAGTTCCACCTCACCCCCGGACAGTCCGCTGTGGACAACGTGGCGGACGGTCTGCTGTACGCGGGCGTGCCGGCCCGCGAACGGGCGCGGCGGGCGGAGACGGCACTGATCCGCGTCGGCCTCGCCGAACGGCTCGACCACCGGCCGCACGAGTTGTCCGGTGGAGAGCGGCAGCGGGTGGCGATCGCTCGAGCGGTCGTCGGCGAGCCGGCGCTGCTGCTGGCCGACGAGCCGACCGGGAACCTGGACTCCGCTTCCGGTGCGGGCGTGATGGACCTGCTGTGGGAACTGCACGAGGGCGGCACCACGGTCCTGGTGATCACGCACGACCGGGAGATCGCCGGCAGCCTGCCCAGCCAGATCCGGCTGCTTGACGGGGCGGTGGTGTGATGCTGTCGTCAGCGCGCCTTCGCCCGCGTGACGTGCTCCGTGTCGGAGGCGCCGGTCTGCGGACCCGCCCACTGCGGGTTTTCCTTTCCGCGCTGGGCATCGCGATCGGGATCGCCGCGATGATCGCGGTGGTGGGGGTGTCGTCGTCGAGCCGCGCGGAGCTGGACAGGCAACTCGCCGCGCTCGGCACGAACCTGCTCACCGTCGCGCCCGGCAACACCATGACGGGCGGCACCTCCACGCTGCCGACCGAGTCCGTCGACATGATCCGCCGCATCGAGCCGGTACAGGAGGTGGCGGCGCTCGGCGAGGTGCCGGACACGAAGGTGTACCGCACGGACCGGATCCCGGAGGTCGAGACAAGGGGCCTGTCCGTTCAGGCCGCACACCTCGACCTGCCGGAGACAGTGGGCGTGACGGTGGCCGACGGCACGTGGCTGAACGCGGCCACTGCCGAATACCCGGCCGTGGTGCTCGGCTCGGAGGCCGCGTCGCTGCTCGGCGTCATCTCGGCACACGAGGGTGTCCAGGTCTATCTCGGCGGCCAGTGGTTCACCGTGGTCGGCATTCTCGACACGGCGCTGCTCGCGCCCAAGCTGGACACCGCCGCACTGGTCGGCTGGCCGGCCGCTGAGTCCTATTTGGACTTCGATGGTCACCCGACGACCGTCTACACGCGAGTGTCCGACGTGTCCGTCGGAGCGATGCGCGGCGTGCTCGCCGCGACCGCGAACCCCCAGGCACCCAACGAGGTTCGGGTGTCCCGCCCGTCCGACGCGCTGGCCGCCCGCCAGGCGGCCGATCGCGCGTTCACGGGTTTGCTGCTGGGACTCGGTGCGGTGGCGCTGCTGGTCGGCGGAGTCGGGGTGGCCAACACGATGGTGATCTCCGTGCTGGAGCGGCGTGCCGAGATCGGCCTGCGCCGCTCACTCGGCGCCACCCGCGGCCAGGTGCGGCTCCAGTTCGTGGCCGAGTCACTGCTGCTGTCCGCGCTCGGCGGTGTCGGCGGAGTGCTGCTCGGCGTCGCGGCCACAGGCGGCTACGCGGCAACCCAGAACTGGCCGACCGTAGTGCCGGCGTGGGCGACACTCGGCGGCGTAGCCGCGACACTGGTGATCGGTGCGATCGCCGGCCTCTACCCGGCCATCCGCGCCGCCCGCCTGCCACCGACCGAGGCGCTCGCAACGCCATGAGCCATTCCGGCGCCGGTGGCTGGGGTTCCGGGACCCAGCCACCGGCGCATCAGTTGATCTGCCGTACTCGTCGCAAGCTCCCAAGCCCAAACGCACGCTCATGCCGCTGAGCGAGCATTCGTCCATGATCTGGGCGACTTCGGCCGGGGTGGGTGGTCGGGGTTCCAGATGCGCCTTGGGCGGTGGCGCGGCGTCCGTGATGGGGCTGCGGTCAATCCAGCCCCAGCGGAAGGCGGTGATAGACCCCGCCGAGCAGCGGCTGCACGTGCTCGGAGACCATGCACTGGTACGAGTGCCGGGATGTGCCACTGGCGTGCGAGAAGGCCAGGTGACTGGCGAGTAGTTCGGTCAGGGTGATGTCGGTGCGGAGTTCGCGGACCCGCGTCAGCAGCCGCGGCGGAGAACGGTGTTACCACGACTCACTGTCGCGGAGGTCTTGCCACGATTCTTGTCACATAACCGTCCAGCCTAGACTGGCGAACGACGTTTAACCCGGTCAGAAGTGTGCCCTCGGCAGGATTCGAACCTGCGACACCTGCCTCCGGAGGGCAGTGCTCTATCCCCTGAGCTACGAGGGCGTTGCCGCCTGAGCGACGTTGGAAGCTTAGCGCATCCCGTCCGGAGTCCTAGCGCGCGGTGGTCCTTAACCGCGGCGGTGTCCCGTCAAGTGGGCGTCGAACACGTCTCCCATGCCCCTGAACAGCGCTTTTGGTCGCTGCGGTCGTCGCTGCGGGAAGGCCCGGTCAGCCGCTAGCGTTGGTGTGGACCAACGAACCGGGAGGACGTCGTGATCGAACCGTTCGAGGTGGCGATCCCCGAATCCGCCATCGCCGACCTGCGGGCGAGGCTGCGTGCCACGCGCTGGCCCGAGCCCGCCACCGTCGACGATTGGACGCAGGGTGTCCCGCTGGAGTTCGCGCGGGAGCTGTGCCGGTACTGGGCCGAGGACTACGACTTCGGTTTGGCTGGCCGGGTCAACGCTTTCCCGGGCTTCAAGACCACTGTGGACGGTCTCGGGATCCACTTCCTGCACATCCGTTCGCCAGAGCCGGACGCGACGCCGCTCGTGCTCACGCACGGCTGGCCGGGTTCGGTGGTCGAGTTCCTCGACGTGCTCGGGCCACTGACGGACCCTGTCGCGCACGGCGGTGATCCGGCGGACGCCTTCCATGTCGTGGCGCCGTCGTTGCCGGGGTTCGGCTGGAGTGACAAGCCGTCGTCGACGGGCTGGAACGTCGAGCGCATCGCCCGGGCGTGGGACGAGTTGATGGGGCGGCTCGGTTACGACCGCTACGCGGCCCAGGGTGGCGACTGGGGCGCCGGGGTGACGAACATGCTCGCCAAGGTCGTCCCGGAACGGTTGATCGCCGTCCATGTGAACATGGTGGGCGTCGCGTACGACGAGACCGTGCTCGGCGAGCCGACGGCGGCCGAAAAGGAGTCGATCGGCGATCTGGCTCGGTTCCGCGCGGTCGGGTCCGCGTACGCGCAGCAGCAGGCCACGCGCCCGCAGACGCTCGGGTACGGACTCACCGACTCGCCGTCGGCGCAGGCGGCGTGGATCGCCGAGAAGTTCTGGGAGTGGACCGACAACGACGGCTCGCCGGAGACCGCGCTGTCCTGGCGGCAGATGCTCGACGCGATCTCCGTCTACTGGTTCACCGGGACGGCGGCGTCGTCGGCGCGGATCTACTGGGAGAGCAAGGAGCGGGACGTCTCCCCGATCGCGGTGCCGTCGGGGGTTTCGATCTTCCCGCGCGAGATCATCCGCCCGTCCCGGCGCTGGGCGGAGCTGCGCTACACCGATCTCCGCTGGTACGAGGAGCTGGACAAGGGCGGACACCTCGCCGCGTTCGAGCAGCCCGAGGCCTTCGTCGGGCAGCTGAGGGGGTTCTTCCGCTCACTTCGGTAGCGGTGCGTGTCGGTTCCAGGTTTCGGGAAGGCCCTCATGGGGGATGGCTTCCTGGGGTGGCTTAAGACATGGTGAACTTAGGCTCACCTGTATTGCACATATGCGCATGTGACAATATATTCGGCCTGTCGACTTCACGAGAGGCGGAGCAATGGGTCACGGGCACGGGCATGGGACGGCGTCGCCGTCGAGCGCGTCAGGCCGCTACCTCAAGAGCCTGACGATCGCCCTGTTCATCGGCGCCGGCTTCATGGTCATGGAGTTCATCGTCGGGTTCGCCACCGGCTCGCTCGCGCTGATCTCCGACGCCGCGCACATGTTCACCGACGTCCTCGGGGTCGGCATGGCGCTGGCGGCGATCATGCTGGCCCGGCGCAGCGGCCCGACCCACACGCGCACCTTTGGGTTCTACCGGGCCGAGGTGCTCGCGGCGCTGGGCAACGCGATCCTGTTGTTCGGCGTCGCCGGCTACGTCCTCTTCGAGGCCGTCGGCCGGATGAGCGATCCGCCCGCCGTGCCCGGCCTTCCGGTGCTGCTGGCCGCGGCCGCCGGTCTGGTCGCCAACATCGTGTCCTTCCTGATCCTGCGCAAGGGCGCCGAGGAGAGCATCAACGTCCGGGGCGCCTATCTCGAGGTCCTCGCCGACCTGATCGGTTCCGTCGGCGTACTGCTGAGCGGTGCGATCACGTTGCTGACCGGCTGGCGCTACGCGGACCCGATCATCGGTGTCGCGATCGGCCTGTTCGTCCTGCCCCGCACCTACGCCCTCGCCCGCCGCGCGCTGCGGATCCTGTTCCAGCACGCGCCGAAGGGGGTCGACGTCGCCGGGATCCAGACCGAACTGGGGGCGCTGAAGGGTGTCGAGGACGTCCACGACCTGCATGTCTGGACGTTGACCTCGGGGATGGAGGTCGCTTCGGCGCATCTCACCATCGCGCCGACCGTCGAGCAGTCCGCGGTGTTGACCGAGGCGCAGAACCTCCTGGCGAACCGCTACTCGATCGAGCACGCGACGCTGCAGATCGAAGTGCCCCAATGCGCGCGACGCTGCCGAGAACTCTCCTGGTAAACGCATTTCGTCCTCTAAATGCGGTAGTTGGCGTCGCGAACTACCGCGTTTAGAGGACGAAATGCGTGAGGGGAGGGGAGCGTCAGTCGGGCAAGGGGGCGGCGCCGCGCTCCTGAAGCAGGCCCTTCATCAGGGTGACTTCGGCACCCTGTGAGACGAGCATGCTCTCCGTCAGCGACTTCACGTCCGGTACGGAGGTGTGGTCGTGGCCGTACTGCGCCATCGCCGTCCCGCCCAGGTGGTGGCGCAACATCAGCTGGAGGAAGAAGACGTCCATCTCCTTGCCGGTCAGCGATCGCAGTTTGGCCAGTTCGGCCGACGTCGCCATCCCCGGCATCGGCGCGCCGTTCGACGGCTTCATACCCGCGCCCCCGTGTCCGCCGTGGCCGGACATCGGTTCGGTCATCCAGGTCATGTAGGCGCCGGTCGCCTGCTCCGGCTGGCCCCACAGGCCCAGCCAGCCCTTCATCCGGCCGACCTGGCCGGTCTGCGTGCGCTCGATGTCGAACGCGAGCGTCTTGATCGCCGGATCGGTCGTGTGGTCCCGCGCCCAGCCTGCCATGGTGACGGCCTGGAGATGGTGCACCGACATGTCCTGCGCGAAGCCGACCTCGACCGAGCCCGCCCCCGGGGTGGTGGGAGCGGGGTCGGCGTCGATCAGCCTGGTCGTCAGGGCGCCGAGACCGAAACCGAGGATCAGCATGACGACCAGGGCGGCCCCGATCACCAGCCATCGGCTCTTGGTCGACCGCGAAGTGTCGTCCGGTTCGTCGACGTACTGGGGTTCGGGGTCCATCTGGCTCACTTACTTGCTCGCGGGCGCCGAAGGCTGGGTGGCCGGAGGCTGCGAGGGCTGGCCGGCGCCGGGCTGGCCGTCCTGCTGCGTTCCCGCGGTGCCCTTGTAATCCATCGGCTTGGCGTCCGGCCCCGGCGGGGTCGGGTCGAACTGGCCCGGCTCGATCTGCGCGTCGCAGGTGGCGTCACGTTCGGGGTACGCGCCGTAGGGGTTGGTGCGCAGCGCGGCGATGAACTGGTCGATCCGCTCGTCGGAGGCGGAGTCCAGCTTCAGCTGGTGACCCCAGGACTGCAGCGAGATCGGCTTGTCCAGGTTCGGGTACGGCGACATCACCGTGTACGGCTTGCCCTCGACGCGGACCTTCAGCAGGTCGAGCTGCTCGCCGGTGACCTGCTGCGGGTTGTAGGCGATCCAGACCGCGCCGTGCTCGAGACCGTGGACCATGTTCTCGTTGCGGACGGCGTTCGGGTAGACGACACCGTTGCACGCGGCCCAGGCCTGGTCGTGCGGGCCGCCGTAGGGCGGGGTCTTGTCGTAGGCGACGCGCTCGGCGGCCGTGACGTGCACGGAGCCTTCGTACTTCGTGGTGGTCACGCCGTTGATCCGCTTGGAGGGATCCGGGTCCTGCTGCGACGGCGCGAAGGCGGCCGCGGCCTCTTCGCGGGTCTTCTGCTCGCGCTTGGGCGCCGAGGCGACCATGTAGTAGGTGACCACCGAGGCCGCCAGGGCGACGATCGCGACGACGGCGATGATCGTGCCCCAGGGCGTGCCCTTCTTGGACACGACGGAACTACGGGCGGCCTTCATGGCGTTCTTCGACGACGCGCCCTTTTTTCTGGTTGTCCCGTTAGCCATGGCTCCTGCGTTCTCCAAAGGGGGTGGTCCCTGCGCGGGCCAGTGTAGAGACCACGCGTCTGATCACCGTGAACAACCGCAAGATCACCGGCTTGGCTCACACCTTCCGGCGGTCGCTGCGAGTCCGCGACCTGCTGACACCTAGAATTCCGCGAGTGACTCCCGCAGCTCTCGCCGACCTGGTCCGTAACTCCGCCGTGCAGGTTCTCGCCGCGCGCGGCCTCGACGATTCCGTGCTGCCGGAGAAGGTGACGATCGAGCGTCCCCGCAACCCCGAGCACGGCGATTACGCGACCAACCTGGCGCTGCAGGTGGCCAAGAAGGCGGGCATGAAGCCCCGCGACTTCGCCGACGCGCTGGCCGAGGCCCTCGCCGCGGCCGACGGGATCGACTCGGCCGAGGTCGCCGGGCCGGGTTTCCTCAATCTGCGGCTTGCCGCCGACGCGCAGGGCCAGATCGTCCAGCAGGTACTCGACGCCGGGGAGAAGTACGGCCTCGGTGACGCGATGGCCGGGGTCAAGATCAACCTCGAGTTCGTCTCGGCCAATCCGACCGGTCCGATCCACCTCGGCGGCACCCGCTGGGCCGCGGTCGGCGACGCGCTGGGCCGCGTGCTGTCCGCGCAGGGCGCCCTGGTCACCCGCGAGTACTACTTCAACGACCACGGCGCGCAGATCGACCGCTTCGTCCGCTCCCTGATCGCGGCCGCCAAGGGCGAACCCGCCCCGGAGGACGGCTACGCGGGCGGCTACATCAACGACATCGCCGCCGAGGTCATCCGCCAGGAGCCGAGCGCGCTGTCGCTGCCGGAGGACGAACGCGCCGAGACCTTCCGCCGGGTCGGCATCGAGCTGATGTTCACCGAGATCAAGCAGAGCCTGCACGATTTCGGCACCGACTTCGACGTCTACTTCCACGAGAACTCGCTGCACGAGTCCGGCGCGGTCTCGTCGTCGGTCCAGCAGCTGAAAGACTCGGGGAACCTCTATTTCGAAGACGGCGCCTGGTGGCTCAAGTCCAAGGAGCACGGCGACGACAAGGACCGCGTCGTCATCAAGAGGGACGGCAACCCGGCCTACATCGCCGGTGACCTCGCCTACCTCCAGGACAAGCGCAAACGCGGTTTCGACCTCTGCATCTACATGCTCGGCGCGGACCACCACGGCTACATCGCCCGCCTGAAGGCCGCCGCGGCCGCCTTCGGCGACGATCCGGCCGTGGTCGAGGTCCTGATCGGCCAGATGGTCAACCTGGTCTCCGACGGCAAGCCGGTCCGGATGAGCAAACGCGCGGGCACCGTGATCACCATGGAGGACCTGGTCGGCACGGTCGGTGTCGACGCGGCCCGCTACGAGCTGATCCGCTATTCGGTCGACTCCACTTTGGACATCGACCTCGACCTGCTGCGCAAGCATTCGAACGACAACCCGGTCTACTACGTCCAGTACGCCCACGCGCGGCTGGCCTCCTTGCAGCGCAACGCTTCCGACCTCGGACTCAAATTCGATGGCGACGTCGACTTCGGTCTGCTTACGCTGCCGGCCGAGGGCGATCTGATCCGCACGATCGGCGAATTCCCGACCGTCCTCCGCCGAGCGGCGCAGCTGCGCGAACCGCACCGCGTCGCCCGGTACCTCGAAGAACTCGCCGGCGCCTATCACAAGTGGAACGCCGTCGGCCGGGTTCTTCCGAAGGGCGATGAGGAGACCACCCCCCTCACGTTCTCCCGGCTCGCGCTCTGTGAAGCGACCCGCCAGGTGCTGGCGAACGGCCTCACCGTGCTCGGTGTCTCTGCTCCGGAACGGATGTAAAACGAATGGCTCACCCCGCGGGCCCCCGCCACGCCGACGTCTACCCACACGCCGACGCCTCCGGTTTCCCGCCGTCGACTCCGGAGGAACTCGACAGGCTGTACCCGAAAGTCTGGCCTCGCAACACTTTTCGCGGCGGAGACGGTGTCGTGCGCATCGCCGGTGTCGACGTCCGCGAACTCGCCGAGAAGTACGGCACGCCACTGTTCGTCGTCGACGAGGCCGACTTCAAGTCCCGTTGCGCCGACTACGCCGAGGCCTTCGACGACCCGGCGCTCGTGCACTACGCGTCCAAGGCGTTCCTGTCCATCGAGATCGCCCGCTGGGTGGCCGAGCAGGGACTGAGCCTGGACGTCTGCAGCGGCGGCGAACTCGCCGTGGCGCAGCGCGCGAACTTCCCCGCCGAGCGGATCACCTTCCACGGCAACAACAAATCGGTCGCCGAACTCGAAGCCGCTGTCGAGGCGGGTGTCGGCACGGTCGTGGTCGACTCCTACTACGAGATCGCGCGGCTCGCCGATGTCGCCGCCCGGCACGACATCGTCCAGAACGTGCTGATCCGGGTCACCGTCGGCGTCGAGGCGCACACCCACGAATTCATCGCGACCGCGCACGAGGACCAGAAATTCGGTTTCTCGCTGGCTTCCGGTGACGCGGCCGAGGCGGTGCGCCGGGTGCTCAACGCGCCGTCGCTCAAGCTGATCGGCCTGCACAGCCACATCGGTTCGCAGATCTTCGACGCCGACGGTTTCGAGGTCGCGGCCCGCCGCGTGGTCGGCCTGCTGGCCGAACTCGCCAAGGAGCACGGCACCGACCTGCTCGACCAGCTGGCGATCGTCGACCTCGGCGGTGGTTTCGGTATCGCCTACACCGACAAGGACAACCCGCCGCCGCCCGCGCAGATGATCACGCAGATCCGCGAGATCGTCCGCAAGGAATGCGAGTACGCGGGTCTTCCGGTGCCGAAGATCGCCGGGGAGCCGGGCCGCGCCATCGCCGGTCCCGGCACGATCACCCTGTACGAGGTCGGCACCATCAAGGACGTCTCGCTCGGCGACAAGGCCGCGCGGCGCTACGTCAGCGTGGACGGCGGGATGAGCGACAACATCCGCACGGCGCTCTACGACGCGGTGTACGACTGCCGTCTCGTTTCCCGCTCCGCCGACGACGACGGGGACGGCCAGGCAGCCGCCGCGCTGTCCCGGGTCGTGGGAAAACACTGTGAGTCCGGCGACATCGTCGTCCGGGACTGCTGGCTCCCCGACACTCTTGCCCCCGGCGACCTGCTCGCCGTGGCGGCCACCGGGGCGTACTGCTACTCGATGGCCAGCGGCTACAACCGGCAGCCGCGGCCCGCGGTGGTGGCCGTGCGCAACGGCAGCGCCCGGGTGCTGCTGCGGCGGGAGACGACGGACGACATGCTGCGCCTGGAGGTCTAGCAAGTGTCTACTGTGGACGGACGTGTGATCAGGGTCGCCCTGCTCGGTTGTGGGACGGTCGGTGGCGAAGTCGTCCGGTTGCTCACCGAGGAGGCCGACGAGCTCGCCGCCAGGGCCGGTGCCAGGGTTGAGCTGGCGGGCATCGCGGTGCGGCGCCCCGACAAACACCCCGAGCTGCCGCCGGAACTGGTGACCTCCGACGTGTCGAAGCTCGTCACCTCCGACGAGGTCGACGTGGTCGTCGAACTGGTCGGCGGGATCGAGCCGGTGCGGCAGTGGCTGCTCGACGCGCTCAAGGCCGGGAAATCGGTGGTCACGGCGAACAAAGCGCTGATGGCCGAACATTCCGCGGAATTGTTCGAGGCCGCCGACGCCTCCGGCGTGGACCTGTACTTCGAAGCGGCCGTGGCCGGGGCGATCCCGCTGCTGCGTCCGCTGCGCGAATCGCTGGCCGGTGACCGCATCACCCGCGTGATGGGCATCGTCAACGGCACCACCAACTTCATCCTCTCCGCGATGGACTCCACCGGCGCGGGCTACGCGGAAACGCTCGAAGAGGCCAGCAGGCTCGGATACGCCGAGGCGGACCCGACGGCCGACGTCGACGGCTACGACGCCGCCTCCAAGGCGGCGATCCTCGCCTCGCTCGCGTTCCACACCAGGGTCACCGCCTCCGACGTGCACCGCGAGGGCATCGCCGACGTCACCGCGTCGGACCTCGCCGCGGCGAAGGTGCTGGGCCGCACGGTGAAACTGCTCGCCATCTGCGAGCGCGTCACCTCCGACGACGGCACCGAATCCGTTTCGGCGCGCGTGCATCCGGTGATGATCCCGCGCAACCACCAGCTCGCCGGGGTCGGCGGCGCGTACAACGCCGTCTACGTCGAGGCCGACGCCGCCGGTGAGCTGATGTTCTACGGTCAGGGCGCCGGTGGCGCGCCGACCGCGAGTGCCGTGCTCGGCGACCTCGTCGCGGTGGCTCGAAACCGGGTCGTCGGCGGCCGTGGCCCGCGCGAATCCGCGCACGCCGCGCTCCCGGTCAGGCCGATGGGCCAGACGCCGACGCGGTACCACGTCAGTCTCGACGTGGCCGATCGAGCGGGCGTGCTCGCCCAGGTGGCGCAGGCGTTCGCCGGGCACGGTGTCAGCATCGCCGCGGTGCGGCAGCGGGACGCCAACGACACGGCCAGCCTGGTCGTGGTCACCCATCTGGCGCCGGACGCGGCATTGCGGTCCACTGTGGACGACATTGCCGAACTCGATGTGGTGAACCAGGTCGTCAGTGTGATGCGGGTGGAAGGCGAAGACCAGTGATTCCCCAACCATGGCCAGGAATCATCCAGGCCTACCCGGACCGGATCCAGGTCCCGTCCGGCGCGAAGGTGATCACCCTCGGCGAAGGCAACACCCCGTTGCTGCCCGCGCCGCACCTTTCGGAACTCACCGGCTGTGAGGTCTTCCTCAAGGTCGAAGGCGTGAACCCGACCGGGTCGTTCAAGGACCGCGGGATGACCGTCGCCATCACGCACGCGCTCGCCAGCGGGCTGCAGGCGGTCATCTGCGCCTCCACCGGCAACACCTCGGCCTCGGCCGCGGCCTACGCGGCGCGTGCCGGGCTCACCTGCGCGGTGCTGGTCCCGCAGGGCAAGATCGCGATGGGCAAACTCGCCCAGGCGGTGCAGCACGGCGCGCGGATCCTCCAGGTGGACGGCAACTTCGACGACTGCCTCGAACTCGCGCAGAAGACCGCGATCGACTACCCGGTGACCTTGGTCAACTCGGTCAACCCGGTGCGCATCGCCGGCCAGAAGTCGGCCGCGTTCGAGATCTGCGACGTCCTCGGCCGGGCGCCGGACATCCACTGTCTCCCGGTGGGGAACGCGGGCAACATCACCGCGTACTGGGCGGGTTATTCCGAGTACGCGGGCGACGGTGTGGTGAAGAACACGCCGCGAATGTTCGGCTTCCAGGCGGCCGGTGCCGCGCCGCTCGTGCACGGCGAACCGGTGGCCGATCCGGACACCATCGCGACCGCGATCCGCATCGGCAGCCCCGCTTCCTGGGACGGCGCGATGAAGGCGAAGAACGCCTCCGCGGGGTTGTTCGAAGCGATCACCGACGAGAAGATCCTCGAGGCGTACCGGCTGCTCGCCCGCAAGGAGGGCGTGTTCGTCGAGCCCGCCTCGGCGACCAGCGTCGCGGGCCTGCTCGCCACGGCCGCCGACGGCCGCCTGCCGAAGGGGTCCACCGTCGTGTGCACCGTCACCGGGCACGGCCTCAAGGACCCGGCAACGGCGCTGGAGGGCAACGTCGAGGTCGAACCGCTCGCCGTCGACCCGACCGCCGTCGCCGCCGCGCTGGACCTGCGATGACGCTGCTCAAGGTCAAGGTCCCGGCGTCGTCGGCGAACCTCGGCCCGGGCTTCGACACGCTGGGCCTGGCGTTGGCGTTGTACGACCGGGTCGAACTCCGGATCACCGACGCCGGGCTCAAGATCGAAGTGATCGACGACGGCGCCGGGGACGTGGAAGACGTCCCCACCGACGAAACGCACCTGGTCGTGCGGGCTTTCCGGCGAGGCTGCGAACATCTCGGTCTCCGGCCGCCCGGTCTGCACCTGCGGTGTTTCAACGCCATCCCGCACGCTCGCGGCCTCGGTTCGTCGGCGTCCGCCGTCGTCACCGGTGTCGCGGCCGCGTACGCGCTGGCCGAGAAGGCTTTGGACGACGACGCGCTGCAGCTGGCGGCCGAGTTCGAGGGACACGCCGACAACGCCGCGGCGAGCCTGCTGGGCGGCTTCGTGGTCGCTTGGCAGGAGGGCGAGCGGTTCCGCGCCGAACGGCTCCAGCCGCATCACGACATCCGGCCCGTGGTGGCGATCCCGGCGTTGCGCTCCTCGACGGACGCGACGCGCGGGCTGCTGCCCGACCAGGTCCCGCACGCCGACGCGGCGTTCACCGCGGGCCGCGCGGCGCTCGCGGTCCACGCGCTCACCGCACGCCCGGACCTGTTGCTCTCCGCGACCGAAGATCGGCTCCATCAGCATTACCGCGCGTCCGCGTACCCGGCGAGCAGTGAGCTGGTGCGCGCGCTGAGGGCCGAAGGGGTGGCCGCGGCCATTTCCGGCGCTGGTCCGACCGTGCTCGCGCTGACCACCGGTGGAATACTCCCCGCCGGCGTCGACGTTACATCTTTCGACGTCACCGAGCTGCCGATCGATCCGGGCGGCGTTCAGGTTGCGGCTCAGTAAAGCCTCGGTCACGTGCAGGAGCGCCATCCCGCCACGCGGGGGGTGGTTGTTGCACCCGGCGGTGGCGCGGTCTACCCTCGGGGGCGTTCGATCACCGTGCGTTTCCGCACCCGGTGCCGGTCCAGGTGACCAGTGACATCCCTGGCCCGCATCCTTCGTTGATCCGCCAGTTCCGTACTCCGTCTGGCAAGCGGGAGTGGCGGATGGACGCAGGCGGGTTCCCGGTTCCGGCGGTGCCGAATTCCGCTTCCTCCGTTTGGAGGACGCAAACCCCTGTGCTGGAGGCCTTCTAGCTGTGTTCAACACGGCCGAGGAGCTGATCGCCCGTATTGGGGGCCAGATACGCCGTTTCGCAATCGGACGCGAACGGCGGTCCGCTGATCCACCTGGAGGCGTGGATCGGTCAGGAAGGACATTTGTGAGCAACACCGATCTTTTGAGCGACGTCGAAGGTGGCGCCGCCGAGTCGAACGGCGTCGTCGCTCCCAAGCGCACGGTCGGCGGATTGACCGGCAAGACCGTCGCCGAACTGCGCTCGATCGCTGGGGACCTTGGCATCGGCGAGACCACGGGTATGCGTAAGGGCGACCTGATCGCGGCCATCCGCGAGCGTCAGGGCAAGACCAAGCGCAAGTCCCCCGCCGCGGCGAGCGAAACGCTTCCGCTCGAGGGGATCGATGCACCACGGAAGGCTCCGAAGGCCGAAGCGCCCAAGGCGGCCCCGAAGCAGGAGGCCCCCAAGGCCGAAGCGCCGAAGGCGGAAGCCGCCCCGGCCGAAGCCCCGCGCGTCGAGAAGGCGGAGAAGGTCTCGGAGAACGGCTCCGCGCCGGCCGCCGAGCGGCCCGCGCAGCAGGAGACCGGCCAGCAGGACGGCCAGCCGCAGCAGGAAGAGGGCGGCCGTAGCCGCCGTCGTCGCGGCTCCAACCGCGCCGCGGGCTCGCCCGACCAGGGCGGTCAGCCGCGTGAACGCGGTGAACAGCGTGAGCGTGGCGAGCAGCGTGACCGCAACGAGCGCGGCGACCGCGGCGACCGCAACGAGCGCGGCGACCGTGGTGAACGTGGCGACCGCGGTGAGCAGGGCGGTAACCGTCAGGGCAACCGTGACGGCGGCCGCGACGGCAACCGCGACGGCAACCGGGAGAACCGGGGCCAGGACAACCGGGGCCAGCGCAACCAGCAGAGCGGCCAGGACAACAGCCAGCGCCAGGGCCAGGGCCAGCAGAGCGACGACGACGAGGAAGGCGGCCGTCGCGGCCGTCGCTTCCGCGACCGTCGCCGCCGGGGTACCGGCGGTGGCCGCGAACAGGGCGGCTCGCCCGACACCGAGATCCGCGAGGACGACGTCCTGCTGCCCGTCGCGGGCATCCTGGACGTGCTCGACAACTACGCGTTCGTGCGTACCTCGGGCTACCTCGCCGGGCCGAACGACGTGTACGTCTCGCTTTCGCTGGTCCGCAAGTACGGCCTGCGCCGCGGTGACGCCATCACCGGTGTCGTGCGCCAGCCGCGCGACGGCGAGCAGCAGCGGCAGAAGTTCAACCCGCTGGTGCGCGTCGACTCGATCAACGGACTGGAGCCGGACGAGGCCAAGCGCCGCCCCGACTTCACCAAGCTGACCCCGCTGTACCCGAACGAGCGGCTGCGCCTCGAGACCGAGTCGCACAAGCTCACCACCCGCGTCATCGACCTGGTGATGCCGGTCGGCAAGGGACAGCGTGCGCTGATCGTGTCGCCGCCGAAGGCCGGTAAGACCACGATCATGCAGGACATCGCGAACGCGATCTCCACGAACAACCCCGAGTGCCACCTGATGGTCGTCCTCGTCGACGAGCGTCCGGAAGAGGTCACCGACATGCAGCGGTCGGTGAAGGGAGAGGTCATCGCCTCGACCTTCGACCGTCCGCCGTCCGACCACACGTCGGTCGCGGAGCTGTCGATCGAGCGGGCGAAGCGCCTGGTCGAGATGGGCCACGACGTCGTCGTGCTGCTCGACTCGATCACCCGCCTCGGCCGTGCGTACAACCTCGCGGCCCCGGCTTCCGGCCGGATCCTCTCCGGTGGTGTCGACTCGACCGCGCTCTTCCCGCCGAAGCGTTTCCTCGGCGCGGCGCGCAACATCGAGAACGGCGGCTCGCTCACGATCTTCGCCACGGCGATGGTCGAGACCGGGTCCACCGGTGACACGGTCATCTTCGAGGAGTTCAAGGGCACCGGTAACGCGGAGCTCAAGCTCGACCGGAAGATCGCCGAGCGCCGGGTGTTCCCCGCGGTGGACGTCAACCCGTCCGGTACCCGCAAGGAAGACCTGTTGCTCTCGCCGGACGAGCTCGCGGTCACCCACAAGCTGCACCGGGTGCTGCACGCGCTGGACTCGCAGCAGGCCATAGACCTGCTCATCTCGCGACTGCGCAAGACGAAGACCAACCTCGAGTTCCTCATGCAGGTCTCGAAGACGGCCCTCGGCTCGAACGACGACGACTGATCTTTCGGTCGCCTTCGGCACTACCGCATTGCGATGAAGGGGCCTTTCATAGCGAAATTTGCTATGAAAGGCCCCTTCATCGCATCCCGGGGAGGGCGTCGTGGGTACACCGCCGAATCGGATCGTGGTCTACGGGGTCACCGGATCGGGGAAGACGACACTGGCCCGGCGGCTGGCCGCGAGTACCGGCTTGCCGTGGCATTCGGTGGACGATTCCCTTGCCTGGCGGCCGGGTTGGGTGCCCGTTCCCGACGAGGAACAACGGCGTCGAGTCGCGCGGTTGGTCGCCGAGGAGCGCTGGATCATCGACGGCATGTTCAGCAAATGGCGTGACGTCGCCTTGCCTCGCGTCGAACTGATCGTGGCGCTGGACTACCCGCGCTGGGTTTCGTTGAGCAGGCTGGCACTTCCGGTCGTTCGGGCGCGCGATCCGCGACTGGGAGGCCGATCCGGTGATGCCGGTGGTGCGGCTCACCTCACCGCGCGCGACAGAGCACTGGGTGCGGTCTCGGGGGGGGGGGGGGGGGGGGGGGAGAGGAGCAACACCCCCCCAAAAAAAAAAAACAAAGAAGGGGGAAAAGGGAGAGGGGGCGAAGCGA
>NZ_JBVKAE010000004.1:318616-321964 GCF_055598845.1 Amycolatopsis sp. NPDC039088
TCCGTGGTGGGGGGTCGGGTCGGGGGTTACTGGGGGGGGGTCCCACCCAACGGGGTGAGAAAGGGGGTGGGGTGGGGTGGGGGGGGGGGGGGGGGGGCTCCCCCCCCCCCCCACCCCCCCCGAGACCGAAGGCTCAGCGGTGCGGCACAGCGGCGGGGGTCCAGCCGCGGTAGTTGTTGAAGTAGTTCACGCTCGAAGCGTGGCCGATCTTGCCGCCGATGCTGGAGGCGTAGATCCCGCCGGAGCCGTCGGCGATGCCGACGTGGCCCCACTGGCTGATGTTCCAGTAGACGAAGGCGCCCTTCGGCGGCGTGCCGGTCGTGTGCTTCGGGCTCGCGCCGTTCCAGTGCGCGTTGGCCGAGGCCCAGACGCCGGTGGTGCCGTAGGCGTTTTCGGCGGCCTTCTCGCAGAGGCCCTGGTACGCGGTGGAGCCGGCGTGGTTCTTGTACCACTGGACGGCGCCGGCGGGCGTGCCGTCCCCGGCGCCCTGGATCGAGAGGTCGCCCTCGGGCACCGTGGTGAAGGTGCCGGCCGCCGGGTTGATGTCGGCGGCGGTGATGACGGCGCCCGTTTCGGGGGCGGCCGGAGCGGCCCCGGCGACGGGAGCGATGGCGAGGGCCGCGATGGCCAGCGCGGCGACGGACGCCGGCTTCGCCACCTTGGCAAGGATGGTGCGCATGTTCAGTACCTCCCTGTTGAGGAATTACCAACATGAGGACCTTCGCGTGAGTAAGTACAAATTTCGTACAACTCACCGTCGATAGTTGATAACTCAACGTGTTGGAATAGGTCGGGGGAGGGGTGCGTTAACCTCACTGCCAGCGCGTCTGGCAAAATCATCCGCTGAAGTCCGGCACCGGTTCACCCCGCACTGGGGACCCGGGGCCAACGAGAGAGGACACCATGAAGAGCGGTATTCACCCCGAGTACGTGGTCACGAACGTGGACTGCGACTGCGGTAACACTTTCACCACGCGTAGCACCAAGACCTCCGGCAAGCTCCACGTCGAGATCTGCTCGAACTGCCACCCGTTCTACACCGGCAAGCAGAAGCTCATGGACACCGGCGGCCGCGTCGCGCGCTTCGAGGCTCGCTACGGCAAGCGCAAGAAGGCCGAAGACGCCAAGTAGCTTGAACGACGGCGCCTACCCGCATGTCCGGGTAGGCGCCGTTTTTCATGGTTTCGCAGGCGTTCGCGTTGTCCGACGGCCGTAGAGAGGTGGAGTGGTGGATTCGAGTTCGCTGAAGGGTCTGCTCGAGGAGCACGCCCAGCTGGAGAAACAGCTGGCCGACCCGTCCGTGCACGCCGACCAGGCGAGGGCACGCAAGCTCGGCCGCCGCTACGCGGAGCTGAGCCCGGTCGTGAAGACGATCCGCGAGCTCGACTCAGCACGTGAAGACCTCGAAGCGGCGAAGGAACTCGTCTCGGAAGACGCCGCCTTCGCGGCCGAGGCCGAGGAGATCACCGCCAAGATCCCCGCGCTCGAGGCCAGGCTCTCCGAACTTCTCGTGCCACGCGACCCGTACGACGGTTCCGACGTGGTCATGGAGATCAAATCGGGTGAAGGCGGCGAGGAGTCGGCGCTGTTCGCCGGCGACCTGCTGCGCATGTACCTGCGCTACGCCGAGCGCCACGGCTGGAAGGCCGAAGTCCTCGACTCGGTCGACTCGGACCTCGGCGGTTTCAAGGACGTCACCGTGTCCATCAAGAGCCGCTCGGCCGACGTCGACGGCGTCTGGGCCAGGCTGAAGTTCGAGGGCGGGGTGCACCGTGTACAGCGCGTGCCCGCCACCGAATCGCAGGGCCGCATCCACACCTCCGCCTCCGGCGTGCTCATCTACCCCGAACCCGAGGACGTCGAGGTCGAGATCGACCCGAACGACCTGCGGATCGACGTCTACCGCTCGTCCGGCCCCGGCGGCCAGAGCGTGAACACGACCGACTCGGCGGTGCGCATCACGCATATCCCGACCGGCGTGGTCGTCTCGTGCCAGAACGAGAAGTCGCAGATCCAGAACCGGGCCCGCGCCCTGCAGGTGCTGCAGGCCCGCCTCCAGGCGATCGCCGAGGAAGAGGCCGCCGCGAAGGCGTCGGACGCGCGCCGCTCGCAGGTCCGCACCGTCGACCGCTCCGAGCGGATCCGCACCTACAACTTCGCCGAGAACCGCATCGCCGACCACCGGGTGAACTACAAGGCCTACAACCTGGACCAGGTCCTCGACGGCGACCTCGACAACGTGCTGGACGCGCTCATCACCGCGGACCGCGAAGAACGACTCGCCGCCCACGGCGGCTGACCTTAGGTGTCGGGCGACATCTTCCTCGACACCGCCGAGCCGTCCCACCCGGATTTCTGGTGGAACGCCTCGAGCGGGGTGATCGGCTGGGTCATCGACGTGCTCACCGAACGCGTGACCGACCCTGAGCTGAAGGCGGAGCTCGTCGAGTACCGCGGTTTCACCCTCTTCGGGATCGGCGCGTTCGGGGAGCGGGCACCCGAACTCATCCGGGTGCTGCGCACCGAGCTGTACACGGCGGCCGAAAACGCGGTCGCCGCCGGTGACCTGGCCGACTGGATGCTCCCGCGCATCGCCGAACTGGCCCGGTACGCGGACTGGTGGGCCGAGCTGAACTGGGATTCCGCCGAGCCCATGCCGGGCCGATCACCGCTCGGATACTTCCTGTTCCACGAAGAGCGCCTGCCGGAGTCTTGGTGGATCGCACCGAGGGAACTGGTGCTGTGGGTGCTGGATGTGTTGCTGGAGAACGCTTCCTCGCCCGGCCTCGCGGCGAAACTCGGCCAGCTGCGTGAGGCGAAACAAGTCCTTTTGTCGACGCTCCTGTTCGACGAGGAACAGCTCGCCGAGGTGCTCGCGATCCTTCGGTGGCGGCTCCGGCCCGCGGCCGAGCGGATGTTCACCGATCAGCGGCGTACCGATGTGGAACGTCTCGCCTCGCTCGCCGTCAAGTGGAAGTCCCGCTGACGCGGCTTCGTGCTCGGTATTGGGGAGGACATCAGGTAGCGTGTCGCGAAAGCCACTTTCGGGACACGTGATGTCCCGAAAGTGGCTTTCGCGACATGAGCAGCGGGCACCGGCTCGCCACTCAAGACCCTGCGGCCGCGCTCACCAGGAGTCCCGGCCAGGAAAGTCCGTGAAGGCCTCCTTCCCTACCTTGAGAGTAGGGTCCCGGCAAAGTCGCAGAGTTGCTGGTCGGCACTGTTCTCGACGGTCCGATGTGGCATCGCTGATGCCCGCGGGGTCCGAGTGTGGAGGATTTGGGACGGTGAACGTCCCAAATCCTCCACACTCGAGGTACACCAGGTTCAGAGGCATACCCCTGAACC